>JAPKDW010000447.1 GCA_028822375.1 Opitutaceae bacterium
CAAAACATGGGAACTACGATTCTATCGTGGCTCTTGGGGCAATTATCGCGGGCGGAACGAAGCACTACGAACTTGTAGCGGATTCGTCGAATATTGGACTGCAACAGGTCGCTTTGGATACGAATGTGCCGGTAGTTAATGGCGTGATCGTAGGCGATGACGAAGAGCAAGTGAAAGACCGTTGTGTTGGCTCGATTCCTAAAGGTACGGAATTTGGACAATGCGCACTCCAAATGGCGCAATTGCGTCGGGATTATTTATAGGAACGTAACGATGGGCGAAGGAAAAAAATCGCAACGCAGACAGTGCCGCATAGCATGTATGCAGTACCTGTATTCCTGGTCGATCAATCAGCCGACCAATCTCAATGATTCGGTCCGTCAATTTTACGAGGACCAAGAGGATCAAAGCGAAGATCGCGACTATTATTCTTTCGCGGACGAATTGATTTACGGCGTGATCGAAAACTCGGAGGATATCGATGAGAAAATCCGAGAGATCGCCAATAATTGGGATTTCAAACGTATCGCTAAAATCGATCTGGCGATATTGCGCATGGCGATTTTCGAGCTATTGTTTCGAAAAGATATTCCGCCCATCGTAACGATCAACGAAGCCGTCGACTTGAGTAAACTTTACTCGGCCGAGGAATCTCGCCGTTTCGTCAACGGCATCCTTGATCGCCTGCATGGCCAGCTCGATCGACCGTCGCGTAGCGCTAGCGAGGAGTAGGGCGTGACGATTACGTTTGAACAAGGTGTATTGGCTTATCTGATGTAGAAGTTGGGGTTTTTCTAATGCTGTCGCTATTCAAGAAATTCAAAGAAGGCCTGTCGAAGTCGGCTAAAAGCTTCGCGGAAAAAACAGGTGGGATTTTTCGTCGAGCAAAACTCGATGCGTCGTCGATAGAAGAATTGGAGGAAGCCTTGTATGCGGCTGATTTCGGTTACGAGACGACTGAGGAGATTCTCGAAGAAACGAAGGTTGCGTATCGGAAAAATAAGGACTTGCGAGGCAAAGATGTGGCGGCGATTGGATCGGCGGTTTTGCGTCGAGTGCTTGAGGGTTCCGAAGGCGTGATCGAGTTTAAGGACGACCGTCCGACTGTCATATGCTTGATCGGCGTAAATGGCTCCGGCAAGACGACGACGACTGCTAAGCTGGGAAGTCAGTGCAAAGCGGAAGGTCGGAAGGTGCTGGTCGCTGCTTGCGATACGTTTCGCGCGGCTGCGACCGAGCAGCTTAGGGAGTGGAGCAACCGATTGGATTTGGACATGGTTTCGGGAGAGCGTGGTTCGGACGCCGCGGCAGTGGCATTCGATTCATGGCAGGCTGCGAAAAGTCGGGGCAAGGATACGCTTATCGTGGATACGGCGGGGCGTTTGCATACCAAGAGCCATTTGATGGATGAGCTCGCTAAAATACGTCGTGTTTTGCAGAAGCATGACGAGACGGCGCCGCATTATAGTTTGCTCGTAGTGGACGGGAGTCTCGGTTCGAATTCAATCGAGCAGGCTCGCGTCTTTCACGAGAAATTCGGTTTGGATGGGCTTATCGTTACAAAGCTTGACGGAACGAGTCGCGGCGGATCGCTTGTTGGAATTTACCGTGAGTTAAAATTGCCGATTTACTTTCTAGGACTTGGGGAAAAAGCCGAGGACTTGCAGGCGTATCAGGTTGATAATTACGTCGATGCCGTATTCGGTGTGGGCGAGGAGTCTTAGATGAATATTCCGACCTAGTTTTAAAGGTAGCGGCCGATCTCCGAGCGGCCATTTGGGGGGGTAGAGGGATGGC
>JAPKDW010000172.1 GCA_028822375.1 Opitutaceae bacterium
AAAAACTCGCTTCTCGAGCAAATCAGCCAGGACTATGTTCGAACGGTCGTGGCCCGTGGCGGCTCGATGCGATCTGCAGTGTGGATGCATGCGTTTCGCAATGCGATGATTCCAATCGCAACCGGCTTTGGGGGGGTCTTTTCCATTATGTTTGCGGGGTCAGTCCTGATCGAGCGTGTATTCAATATTCCGGGGATTGGATTGCTGAGTTTGGATGCGATCGTTTCGAGGGACTACATGGTGTTCATGGGGATTCTTTCTCTGACATCTATTGTTGGTCTGTTTGGGCGACTCTTCTCGGATTTTTGTTATATGTTGATCGATCCGAGGATTTCGTTCGCAAAGGATTGATAGGATCATGTGGAAACCTAAGATTAATCCTATTACCAGAAAGCGTCTGGTTCGGTTTTCGGCGATCAAGCGAGCGTATTGGTCGTTTTGGATGTTAGTCGGATTGTACCTTTGCAGTTTAGCGGCTGATCTTTTGAGTAACGATCGCCCGCTTTTCGTCCGTTTCGAAGAGGAATCGTACTTCCCCATATTTAAGTATTATCCGGACGATATCTTTACGGGTAGCGGTTTGCAAACGAGGCCCGACTATAAGGCGATTGCGCGTTCCTCGGATTTCTCTGCAGCGGATGGCAACTTCATGGTGTTTCCCGTGATTCCCTATGGGGCTTACGAAACGCTGGAGGCGTCGGAAGTGCAGACCGATCAGAAGGTGGTCGTGGTTCTGATTCCTCAGCAGCGAGTCGCTTCTATTAATGTTGAGCTGGGTTGGCGCATTTCAAGGAGCCTCGGATTGTCGCCGTTTTTTGAGGAAGCGGAGCCTTCATTTCGATCGAGGCAATTATCTGAGTTATTAGGGGTTTCTAAGAGCTTGGAAGAAGCGGTGGGATTGCGTTTCGCAAACGAGCGTGAAATCGATGCATTCGAGGAAGCTGTGGAATTGTCGAACGGTATTGTGGCAAGTGTTTCTTTGTCCCTCTATCGACCAAGAGGACGCCCTCCCAGCTCGATACGCCTCACGCTTCGCGAGCAAATCGATAGCGATACGGCAACGCGGCTAATCTTTAGAGGTGACGCATTGACGGAAGCAGGTACCGTGTGGAACGCTCTATCCGAGGAGAGTCGTTCCGAGATCACCGAGTCGGTCTTTCAATTGGGCTCGCAGGTTGTCGCTCCTCTCGCGGTTAAGATAAAGGGCGTTAGCTTTACGGCGAGATTTGAAAAAGAAGAAGTCCACTTCCCTTTCCGTCCTTCGATGGAACATTGGTTTGGCTTGGATAGTTCCGGAAGAGATGTGCTTGCGCGGACTTTGTACGGGTTGAGGATTTCTTTGAATTTCGGAATAGCGCTCGTGCTGGCTACGATGCTCCTGGGGACCTTGTTGGGTGGGCTGCAGGGATACCGGGGCGGGAAGACGGACCTCGTTGGGCAACGTTTTACGGAAATTTGGGAAGCCCTCCCGTTTCTTTATATTATGATCCTAATGGGCTCCGTTTTCGGCCGGAGCTTCTCTCTGTTGCTGCTCATTTACGGGGCCTTCAATTGGATCGGGATTTCCTATTACATGCGTGGCGAGTTTCTGAAATTGAGGAAACAGCCATTCGTGGAAGCGGCACGATGCTTGGGGCTGTCGGATTGGAAGATCATGACGAAACATATCCTTCCGAATGCGCTCGTGCCGGTGATTACGTTTTTCCCGTTTTCCCTGGTTGGGGCGATTTTCTCGCTTTCCGCTCTCGATTTTCTCGGTTTCGGCATGCCTCCCCCAACACCTAGTTGGGGCGAGTTATTGTCCCAGGCTCAAGAATTCAAGTATGCTTGGTGGCTGGTTTTGTATCCATCGCTGTCGTTGTTTGTCGTTATTTTGTTAGGCGTATTTATCGGAGAGGGCATTCGATCGGCCTTTGACCCGCGCGTTAATAGTCACTACGAGTCATGAGCGAAACGACTGAGAATATTCTGGAAGTCCGAAATTTATCGGTCGAATTCAAAACTGAGGATACGGTCGTCCGCGCGGTAGATAATCTCTCGTTCGATCTTAAGTCGGGAGAAATATTCGGTATTGTTGGCGAATCGGGTAGTGGGAAATCGGTTACGGGTATGAGTCTGATTCGTTTAATCCCGGATCCGATAGGGAAGATCGTTTCTGGCGAGGCTCTTTTTCGAGGGAACGATTTACTCCAGATGCCTATTGAGGAATTGAAGCGTATACGCGGCAAGGAGATCGGAATCATTTTCCAAGAGCCGATGACAGCGCTTTCGCCTCTCGTTAAGGTGGGCAATCAGATTGTGGAAACGCTAAAGCTTCACGATCCATCGTTGACGAAGGAGTTAGCCTGGAAGCAGGGGATCGATTGGTTGGAGAAGGTTGGTATACCCGAACCGGAACATCGGATGAATTCCTATCCGTTCGAATTCTCGGGCGGGATGCGTCAGCGCGTTATGATTGCTTTGGTGCTGATGCTGGATCCTTCGATTATCATTGCGGATGAACCGACAACTGCATTGGACGTAACAACGCAGCGACAGATCTTCGAGTTGATCCTTCAGGTGAAAAGCAAGGAGAGTTCGATTATATTCATTACGCACGATATGGGAGTTATTTGGCAGCTCTGCGATCGCGTGATGGTGATGGAAAAGGCTAAAAAGGTAGAGGAGGGAGCTCTTGAGGAATTGTTTGCATCACCAAAGGAACCTTATACGAAGGCGTTGCTTTCGGCTGTGCCTCGATTGACCGACGATCCGAAAAGCGATCTCCGAGATTCCGGCGAGGCGATTATTTCCGTAGAAAACTTAAAGACTTGGTTCGCTGTTAAGAAGGGATTGTTTTCCAAAACGGTGGGACACGTGAAGGCGGTTGACGATCTTTCACTGGATATTCGCAGTGGAGAGACACTCGCGATCGTGGGTGAATCGGGAAGTGGTAAGAGTACCTTAGGGCGGACGATTCTCGGACTCGAAAAAGCGACTTCTGGGAGAATAACCTATCGGGGAAACTCTTTGGTCGGGTTGAGTTGTAAAGCATTCCTGCCATTTAGGAAAAATCTTCAGATCGTATTTCAAGATCCATTCAGTTCTCTGAATCCGCGTATGACTATTTTGGATATTTTGACCGAGGGATTGGAGGAGCACGGAATGCTGAAAGGCGAATCGAAAACCGATATCGCAGTGCGGCTTTTGGAAGAAGTGCAACTCGGAGCTGAGCACGTGTTTCGCTATCCTCACGAGTTTAGTGGCGGTCAGCGTCAGCGTATTTGCATTGCCCGCGCATTATCTTTGAAACCGGAGTTGATTATTTGCGACGAAGCGGTGAGCGCATTGGATGTGACGATTCAGGCTCAGGTAATCGACCTTCTGATGGATCTTCAAAAAAAGCACGACCTAGCTTACATGTTTATCTCGCATGACTTAAGCGTCGTGAAAAAAATCTCCGACCGAACGGTTGTTATGAAATCCGGGAAAATCGTCGAACAGGGAGTGACTGCCGAAGTTATTGGAAATCCACAACATGAATACACTAAGTCGTTGCTTGAAGCCGTTCCTATTCCGGGAAATCCGAGTTGCCGCTTAGCTGGATGATGAAGATTTTCCGATTGCCTGTATACGATTGGGGACACTTGGAGAGGGAGGCGGTGACAGTTATCGAATCGAGTATCGAATCGTTTCCATCCGAGGTGAAACGCTTGGCAGAGCGGCTTCCGGTGATTTATCGAAATTGGCATCCCGATGCTTTGGAGGGAGATCCGGAGGCTATCGAGTTGCTGGGAGAATATCTCTCTTTCGAAGAGGATCGGCTAGGTGAGGAAAACGGACCGATCGTTTTATACCTGGGAGCGATCCAGCTCTATTGCGAAGAGGAGGGAATCGCATTTCGCGAAGAAGTTCGAGTGACCTACCTGCACGAGCTAGGACACCATTTCGGTTGGGATGAGGACGAGCTCGAAGAACGCGGCCTCGGGTAAGGCAAAAGTCTAGTATGAACGATCGACCAACGTTGTAACTTAAAAGGTAAAGAGAGTGTGTGTTTTAAAGTGTCGTCTGGTAGGGCTGTTTGTCCCATACAGCTGCACACAGCCTTATTCAACTCCACGGTTCGTTGGGACAACGAACCCTACCGCCTTGCTATTACTTAGGACTCGTCGACGGTGACGGCGTAGCGTTTTCCGTCGAGGTTGATGCCGTAGTGACGCGGGCCTGAGCCGAGATCGATTGATTCGCGATCGGTTGGCGCTGTTTTGGTGGGCTTGGGTGCTGCCGGCGCGTCTTTGGACTTGTAGTAGACTTCTAGTTCTTGGGGGAACATGGCCTGGATGACGCAGTGTTCGTCATTGGTTGGGTAGTCTTTCGCGGCGAGGGCGGCGCGGAGGGCGTCCATGCCGGGATCCTTCAGGTCGGCTGGGCGACAGGTGATTGGATCTTTTCCGGATTTCGTGGCGGCGATTCTTTGGACCTCAGTATCAACTGGAGCCGGAGTGCGGCCGTAGTAGCCGAGAGCGATGTCGGTGGCTTGCGGAGAGAAGTTCTTCCAGCGGCCGAATTTGACGTTGAGCATGGCTTGCACGCCGACGATTTGCGAAGTCGGTGTTACGAGCGGGATCCAACCGAGAGCTTTACGTACAACGGGGATCTCTTTGAAAACGTCTTCGAATTTGTCTTCCATGCCCTGCTCTTTGAGCTGATTGCGGAAATTGGAGAGCATGCCGCCGGGAACTTGATATTTGAGGGCGTCAGCGTCGACGCGTTCGTTGGCGAAGCTGGTGTAGTCGGAGAGCTCTTCGTAGACTTTGGTGAAGTGCTCGCGCAGCGCTTGCAGAGCGTCGAGGTCGTACTTCGGAGCCCGCGGGTGGTTTTCGAGCAGAGCGAGCATGCGAGCGGTATCGGGCTGGCCGGTGCCGTTGGCGAAAGGAATGATGGAGGTGTCGATGGAATCCACTCCGGCTTCGATGCCCGCGTAGTAGGTCGTTGCGCCGATCCCTGCGGTTTCGTGAGTGTGGAGAACGATTGGGATCTTAACGCTATCCTTGAGGCCTTTGATGATGTCGTAGGCTTGGCGTGGCGGAACGAGGCCGGCCATGTCCTTCAAGCAAAGCGAGCCGCAACCTAAGTCTTCAAGGTCCTGGCCGAGTTTGATGAAGCTCTCGGTGTTGTGGACGGGACTGGATGTGTAGCAGATGACGCCTTGGGCTTCTTTGCCGGCAGCCTTGGCTGCTTTGATGGCGGTGCCCATGTTGCGGGGATCGTTCAGCGCGTCGAAGATGCGGAAGATGTCCATGCCATGGTTGGCAGTGGTCGTGATGAATGCGTTGACGATGTCGTCGGGGAAGTGGGCGTATTGGACGATGTTTTGTCCGCGTAGAAGCATCATGTGCTTCGATTTCGTTTTGGCGCGAATGGCGTCGAGGCGATCGAAGGGAAATTCTTTTAGGAAGCGCAGCCCTGCGTCGATGGTGGCTCCGCCCCAAGTTTCAAGGCAACCGAATCCTATATTGTCGAGCAGCTCGAGAGCGGGCAGCATTTGCTCGGTCGTCATGCGGGTTGCTGCGAGTGATTGGTGACCGTCGCGGAGAACGGTGTTGTTGAAAATGACTGGATTTGCGCTCATCGGTATTCGCTGAAATAGAGGGGGGATAGAGTTTGGACTACTCGATTAGTAATGAGCGGTCCGGATGAGGGCGTAAAGCCTGATCCGGCCTCACGTTCGAAATAAAACGTTTGAGGAACGGATGTTTGCTTTGCTGCGCCTTGGGAATTGTCGGTTAGGTCCGAAAGAGAATGTTCTCTCTTTGGAAGAAAGCGGTGGCAATGCGCATGACAATATAGGCGTAGAGGAAGGAACTTCCTAGGGAAATCGCGAAATATAGCGGGTCGAAGAGGTCGCCGAGAATTTGCTTCATGGTCAGCGAAATATTCATGACCGGGATGAATGCTGTGTAGAGTTGGGTTTCCGCTCCGAAGATGGTGGATAGCATCGCTGGCAACAGAATGATGGATATGAACGGAAGAATATAGGTTTGGGCTTCCTTTTGGTTTCGAGCGAAACTGGAAATGACGAGCAAGAGTGAAGAGGTGAATAGAGCCAATGGGACTACGATCAGCAACATCGCTAGGACCGAGGTGAGATTGATAGAGATTTGATTGCCTACGCTGTCTTTGAGAAAATCGAGTCCGAACGCTAGTGGACCGACAATTCCCGTGATTGCGCAAAGGGAGGCAATAAGGCTGATCGTGAAAATCGTGAAGAGTTTCCCTTGGACGATATCCGATCTCGAAGCGGGAGACACGAGCAAGGTCTCCATGGTGCTGCGTTCCTTTTCGCCGGCGCATAAATCGAAAGCCGTTTGGATGCCTCCGAAGGCAGCGGAGATTACGATCAAGTAGGGGAGGAAGAGTCCGAGAACGAATGAGCCGGTGGATTCGCTGGTGGCGATGTTGTTGATCGATAGACTGGTCGGCTTCGCGAATGACTCCGGCAGCGCCATTGTTTGGATACGTTTAGCGAGGGCGCTTTTGTCGAACTCTTTGATTATGTTTTGGAGTCGGCTTTTTGCACTTTGCGAGGTTTCGTTGGCGAAGGTAAATATAATTTCGAGACCTGCGGATTGGTCGTTTTGGAAATCGATTCGGGCGGTTTCGGATACGACGAGAACTGCTCGGACGATACGCTTTTCAACGGCGGTTATGGCTTCTTCGCGTGTATCGAAATGCTTGGTTTTGATGGTGGCATTGTCGTCCAACTGTTGAACGAGCTCGGGAAAGGCGGCTTGCTCTACAATGCCGATATCCAGGATGGCTTCGCCTTTTTGCATCTGCTTTTTCCCGGCGAAAAAGAATATGGTGCCAAGTATGAGTGGAGTTACGAGCAGGGGCGAGACGATCACTCCGAGCAGGACGCGTTTGTCGCGGAGAGTCTCCCGTAGTTCCTTTCGGAATACGACGTAGCTGAGGGATCGGCTAAACATTGGGGTCCTTCATTTCATGTACGATTTTGAGAAATGCGTTTTCCATGACAGCCTCGCCGGTCAGCTGGCGAAGCTCGTCGACGGATCCTTCGGCGGCGATGACTCCGTGGTGGACGATAGCTACGCGGTCGCAAAGGCGTTCGACCTCGCTCATGATGTGGGTGGAGAATACAACGGTCAGATTATCGATCCGGCATTGCTCGATGAAGGCCATGATCGTTTGGGAAGTCATGACGTCTAGGCCACTGGTCGGCTCGTCGAAGATCATGACGGGAGGACGATGCACGATGGAGCGGGCAATTGAGACGCGCTGTTTTTGGCCGGTTGAAAGTTTGTCGCAACGGCCGTTTTCGAATTCGCCGATTTTGAGGCTTTCTATCAGTTCGTCAACGCGTGTCGAGAGGTCGGTTCCTCTTAGGTTGTTGAGTTGGCCGAAATACTGGATCATCTCCCGAGCAGTGAGACGCCCATAGAGGGCGGTGCTGCCGGAGAGAAAACCGATGCTGCGACGAACCTCTTCGGGATTCTTGCGAATGTCGTAGCCGGCGATGGTCGCATTTCCATGGGTGGGCTCGAGCAAGGTGCCTAGCATGCGCAGAGTGGTGGTCTTTCCGGCGCCGTTGGCGCCGAGAAGGCCGAAAATTTGGCCAGGGTGGCAGGTGAGGCTCAGATTGTTGACCGCGCGGACGAGTCCACGTTTTCGGTCGCGAAAGGTTTTAGTGAGATTTTCGGCGATTATCACGGATTCCTGCTGATTAGTGAGTCTGACAAAGGGCTGATCGGTGAAAAGATCGAGCGAATATGATGTTATCGGAGAGGATGAGTGAAACCTAAGAATGCTTGAGGGCTATTGGGTAGGGTGGATTACTCGGGGCTGGAGTCGAGCGGTTAGGTTGCTCCGTTTAGGGGCAATGGGCGCTTTTAGCACCTTTTTTGGAAAAAGTGAGCTCTATTACCTAAAGTGGCTCTGGAAGGCGTCGATAAAAGAGTGAGCGAAGCTTTGGGAAAAGATTTCGCGACTAGTTTTATTCTTATTGGATTAGATGGATTGTTAAAAGCGGGGCTTCCTCAACGGAGCCTCGCTTTGTCTTTTTTGGGGATGATGAGTTGTCTTCGATGCGTTAAGCGTTTGACTAGGCGCGAAATGAGCCAGATCGACGAGGAAATCGCATTCGACAGCGTAGAAGAAGCCATCGCGGAAGTGGCGGCTGGGCGTCCGGTTATCGTGACCGACGATGAAGATCGAGAGAACGAGGGCGATTTGATTATTGCCGCTGCGAAAGTGACCCCGGAATCGGTTAATATGATGATTCAGCATGCTCGTGGCCTGATTTGCGCTCCTTGTACGGCTCATCACCTGCAGCGTTTGGGCATTACGCAAATGGTCGCTGAGAACCGCGAGTCGCATAAGACGGACTTTACGGTTTCGGTCGATGCTGCGGAGGGAATCACAACCGGCATCAGCGCTTACGATCGTTTTCGTACGATTCAGTTGCTCGGCAATCCGGATACGCGTCCGGACGAAATGGTCCAGCCGGGGCATATCTTTCCTTTGAAGGCGAAGGACGGCGGCGTTTTGGAACGGGCTGGCCATACCGAGGCAGCGATTGATTTAGCGTCCCTGGCGGGGTTGTTCCCTTGCGCGGCGATTTGCGAGATTCTTAATGATGACGGTACGATGGCTCGGGTGCCTGAGCTTTATGCCTTCAAGAAAACGTTTGGGCTGAAGTTGATTTCAATCGCGGCTTTGATCGAATATAGGATTAAGCGCGACAAGTTGGTCTCTCTGGTGAGGGAAATGCCGTTCGAAACGGAATTCGGATTGTTCACCTTGAAGATTTTTCGCAGCAAGCTGGATCAGTCGGAGCATTACGCGCTCGTCGCGGGGCAGCTTGATGCATCGCCAACTCTAGTGCGCGTGCACGCGGAGAATTTGTTCACGGACTTATTTCGGAAGGTAGGCAAGCAAAGCAGCGATCCTTTGCATGCGGCTATGTCGAAGATTTCCGAGGAAGGCACGGGCGCGGTGGTTTTCATTAGTCGTCCGGATCGAGGATTCTCTCAATTGGATGAAATTAAATCGGCCACGGCGTCGACGGGATTACGTGATTATGGGATTGGAGCTCAAATTCTCGTGGCTTTGGGATTGGAGAAGATACGCCTGCTTTCCAATACGAGCCGGAATGTCGTTGGCCTGGATGGATACGGGCTGGAAATCGTCGAGCAAGTCGAGTTGTAGCGAAGGGTAAGCACCCGTTAGCGAGCCAATCTTCTATCGATTTGGAATAATTTCCAATTACGCCTTTACATGGGGCGTTAACGAGCGCATCTCCGTGTCTCCTTTCACCTTGTTCTTACTATGAGCCGACTATCGCCAAAACCTTCTGAGATTGACGGATCCGATTTTTCGATCGCGATCGTTGCCGCTCGGTACAATGAGGTCTATGTCGATGGATTGCTGAAAGGCGTCCAGGCTGAGCTTGAAAATGCGGGAGTTCCTGCTGAAAAGATTTTGGTTGAACGCGTGCCGGGTTCAAACGAATTGCCGATTGCAGTTCAGCTGATTGCAAAACATGG
>JAPKDW010000173.1 GCA_028822375.1 Opitutaceae bacterium
CGGATGACGAAGCCGATGCTATTTTCGCGTTACGCGATACCTTTGGAAAAGACGTTCCGCTCCGGATCGATCCCAACGCAGTCTGGAGCGTCGAAACAGGTATCCGAATCGGTAAAAAGCTAGATCCAGTTCTCGAATACCTCGAAGATCCCGTACGCGGACAAGAAGCAATGGCGACCGTGCGCAAAGCGATCCAATCACTCTTGGCGACGAATATGTGCACCACTTCATTCGAGGATATTCCCAACAGTGTAAGACTTCATTCCGAAGACGTTATTCTAACTGATCATCATTACTGGGGCGGTCTTAAAGCGTGCATCGAGCTCTGTCGCATTTGCCAGACTTTCGGAAGAGGAATTTCGATGCACTCGAATAGTCACTTGGGCGTTTCGTTAGCTGCTATGGTTCACCTTGGCGCCTGCATCCCTCAGCTCGACTACGATCTCGACACGCACTACCCATGGCAATCTGACGAGATCATCAAAGAAGGACGATTGCCTTTCGAAAATGGAGCGATCAAAGTTCCAAACAAGCCAGGTTTGGGTGTAACCCTCGACCATGATGCGATTGACGTTTTGCACCAAAACTACTTGAAAATCGGGCTTGGCTTCAGAAATGATGAAGTCGAAATGCAGAAGATCGAACCGGGCTGGAAATTCCAAGCGACACGTTGGTAAAGGCAGAGCGAAACTCTAACAATTCAATCATGAACGATATTGCGATAAGAAAACGGGCCTTGCGAGGCGACAAATTGATCGGGTCATTTCTGAATACGGGGTCGCCTATTCTCGCCGAGGTGGCCGGCCGCTCCGGTTTGGATTGGTGCCAGTTGGACATGGAACATGGTTCCGGATCCTGGGAAATGCTCGCCAACCAACTTATGGCCTTAGAAGGAACTGGAGCCGCTCCAATTGTCCGGTTACCGGGACTGGATCCGGTATGCTTCAAGCGTGCATTGGACCTCGGCGCTCATGGCGTAATGATCCCCAATTTGAATACAGCCGACGAGGCACGAAAAGCCGTTTCCTATTCGCGTTTTCCGCCGCACGGCGTCCGCGGCGTTGCGAGTATGAATCGAGGCGCTCACTACGGAGCAAAGTTCGCAGAGCGATTGGAAACCGGACACGAAAACACTTTCGTCGTCGTTCAAATCGAATCGCCGACTGCGGTTGAAAACGTAGATGAAATTGCTGCAGTCGATGGCGTGGATGCCCTCTTCGTCGGACCGATGGATCTATCGGTCAGTATGGGGATTCCTCGAGAGTTCACACATCCCTATTTTCTCGACGCAACGCGAAAAGTCGTCGATGCCGCGAACCGGCACAACAAGGCAAGCGGTATTCTCGCTTTCGGAGCGGCTGAAATTGCAGCAACCTATGCTCGAGGATTCACCCTGGTAGCGGTCGGATCCGATGGTGGAATGGTTGCGAACGGGATGGCTGAGTTAGTTAGCGAAAATCGTAAGGCGATCAGTAATTAGCGAAACACGCTAATTGCATTTAGGGAATCGAGCCCTAGCCTGTCTTTTAGACCTGAATCCTCCCGAGAGACATGAGCCCGCAAAAGCACAAGACGAGTTTACAATTTAGCGAGTATTTGCCGACGATCGCTTCGGATAGTAGGCTTGCCCTACCCGATTTGATGCCGGTCCAGCAGCATTTCTCGACAGACCGGATTAAAGATATCGATCAAGAAACGAGAGTGCAGATGGCTCGACTTTCTGACATGGACCTGCGGGGCAAACGAATTGCGATAACGGCGGGCAGCCGCGGCATCAAAGGATTCGTTGAAACTCTCAAAGCAATTGTCGCGCAGTTAAAAGACTGGGGAGCCGAACCTTTTATCGTGCCCGCGATGGGCAGCCATGGCGGAGCAACGGCGAATGGGCAAGTAATGGCCCTTGAGTCTTTAGGAATCACAGAGAATGCGATTGGAGCCCCTATCCGCTCTTCCATGGAGGTTGTGGAGCTAGGCAGGCTAGACAGTCACACAGTAGTGTGTTGCGACCGCCTGGCTTTTGAGTCTGACGGCATCATTGTTTGCAATCGAGTGAAGGCTCACACCGGATTTCTCGGAGACTACGAAAGCGGACTCCTGAAAATGATGGCGATAGGCCTCGGCAAACATATTGGGACAACATCTTTGCATCAGCTTGGATTTGGCCAATTTCACAGAGTCATCCCCGAGGCTGCAGCTCTCTTTTTAGAAAAGGCCCCTATCCTGTTTGGGGTGGCTATTGTCGAAAACGCCCATAACCAAGCCGCATTGATTTCGGGGATCCTACCGAAGGATCTTTTTGACCGCGAAAAAGAGCTTTTGACTATCGCTAAGAGCACAATGGGACGCATGTTGGTTTCTGAAATCGATCTCCTTATAGTCGATGAAATCGGCAAAGACATAAGCGGTGCCGGAATGGATTCCAATATCACTGGTCGAGCTGCTAGCGGTATCAAACGTCCTAACGCGCCAAGCATAAAGCAAATCGTCATCCGGGATCTGACGGACGCGACAGCTGGAAACGCGCTTGGAATGGGAATGGCCGACGTCATGACGCGCAGGGCTGCCGACAAAATTAATCTATCATATACCTATACCAACGTTCTCACGTCAGGAGCGCCTTTGGCTGGGAAGCTTCCAATCATCGCCGAAAACGACCGTACGGCTATCGAGATGGCTCACAGCCTGCTTGTCACATCTCCAAACTCGCCATTGCGAGTGGCTCATATTCGAAATACCAAAGAGCTGGAGAATATCTGGCTCTCTGCGGCCTACCTCCCGGAAATCGAGTCCAATCCTGACCTAAGCATAACAGGGGAACCCCACCCCTACGAATTCGATGCGCAGGGAAATCTAGTCTGGCCGACGCCGAGATAGAATTCACCCTCCCGCGAATACTACTCGAAATCTGGCTTTTTCAAGAACGGCCCTAACATCTTCTCGCTTGTCGCCTTGGATTTCGATCATCCCATCCTTAAGCGCCCCGCCAACGCCACAGCGTTTTTGGATCTGCTTTTTAAGGTCGTTTTTCTCCTCCTTGGAGATCCCAATGAAATTTTTGGCTACTGTCATCCAACCGGCGCCACCCGCAGAACGCTGCCGAATCACGTCAACTCGTCCACGGCTTTTCTTCTTTTCGATCTTAGGTTCAGCAACGATCTTTTCAATTGGCGATGGCTTTGAATCCGGCAGGTTCCCCATATCCAATCCGCCAAACGGATAACTCTCTAAGCTCTGCTCGTTTCCCTCCGTACTGATTCGCTTGCTTCGTTTTCCCATATCCTAAGCGTCTTTCTTGCTGCACAGTCCCTTGGGAATATCGCCCTCCGCATTTAGAAACATCAGCGCCTTCTCATAACTCCTTCGGGTAAGGTAGTGTTTCAATTGCGGGTCCAACTCACGCATGTTTTCCTTCACTAGATCGTCCAATCGGGTCAAGCACTTCGAGACTGTTGGAGCATCAGAACTGCTAATAGCATTCTGCATCGAAATAAGCGCTTCTTTGAGTTTTTCTTCAATCATGATTCCTATTTTCATAAAGAGGGAAAATCCGAGAACAAGCCTCAAGGGTCCATTTTAGTGCAAGAGTCTCTAAAAATGGTAAAAAGAGACCGTTTCCCACTCGTTTTGCTTTACTCTCAAATAACTGAGCCCTAACGCTTTTGTAAGCGCTTTCGTTGTTAATGCGCCAATCAACTGAGGTTAACAATCAAACCACTCCCGTAGCCCACCAAACAAAATGGTAACGATCTCCACACGTTCCAACGCAGACCTAATAGACGAGTACTATGAGCGATGGAAAGTCGATTCGACTTCGGTAGACGATAAGTGGAACGCCTTTTTTGAAGGATTCGAATTAGGCCTAACGATACCCCCCAAGGGCAAATCCGTAAAAGGCTCCCCTTCATCGGTCAGCGGTTCGAAGCAAATGAATGTTTCGAGTCTCATACATCGCTACAGAAGCGTCGGGCATACCCAGGCGAATTTGGATCCGCTTTCAGGCCGCGCTCCTGCCAATCCTGATTTGAAATTAGAAGAATTTGGGCTTCATGAAAGCGATCTCGATCAGGAATTCGATTCCGGCCACTTCCTAAGTGGTAGCACGATAAAACTCAGAAGTTTGATCGAAGCTCTTGAAAAGACTTACTGCGGCACGATTGGTTACGAATACATGCACATGCAGAACACCGAGGCACGTCGGTGGATTCAGCAAAAAATCGAACCCCTCAAGGGGAAAACCGAATTTCCGGACAAGATCAAAAATCGGATTCTCCGCAAAGTGTATGCAGCCGAGACTTTCGAGCGCTTTCTCCATACCCGCTACAGCGGCCAGAAACGTTTCTCTTTAGAAGGTAGCGAAACGCTGATCCCCTGCCTCGATAACGTACTCGAGCATTGCGGGCGCCTAGGAATCAAGGAAATTGTCATGGGCATGGCGCACCGCGGTCGGCTAAACGTGCTAGCGAACACGCTCAAGAAATCTTACGAATTCGTTTTCGAAGAATTCGGCGATAACTATGTTCCTAATACGGTGGCCGGCGACGGTGACGTGAAATATCACCTCGGCTACGAAAAGGTCATCGAAACCAAAGAAGGCCATTTCGTTGAAATACGACTCGCCTCTAATCCATCCCATCTCGAAGCCGTCAATCCCATCGTTGAAGGCAAAGCCCGAGCGCGGCAACGCATTCTTAAGGACAAGGAGCGCAAGCAGGTGCTCCCGCTCCTCATCCACGGTGACGCCGCCTTTGCAGGACAAGGCATGGTCTCGGAGGTCCTGAACTTCTCCCAATTGCCCGGCTATCGAACCGGTGGAACCTTGCATGTAATCGTCAACAATCAGATCGGCTTCACGACTACGCCCAAGGAAGCTCGCTCGACACGATACTGTACCGATATCGCGAAAATGATCGAGGCGCCGATTTTTCACGTAAATGGAGATGATCCCCTCGCAGTCGTATTCGTCACGATGCTAGCCGTGGAGTATAGGCAAAAATTCCAAAGCGACGTTGTGATCGACATGTATTGCTACCGCAAACACGGTCACAACGAAGCTGACGAACCGATGTTCACCAACCCGGAGCTTTACGATCGAATCGCAAAACACCCGTCTGTCAGCGCGAAACTCTCGGAGGTTCTGATCAATGACGGCACTTTCACCAAGGAAGAGACCGAAGCCATGCTCAAGGAATACGAGACCTCTCTTGAATCCTCTTTGGATCTCGTCAAAAAAGCCGCTGAAGCTAAAATCCGCGGGCGTAATCAATTTGCAGGATCCACGGCTATTTTTCAGCCAAAGTTCTCATTCGATCCAATTGAAACGGGTATTAGTAGCCAAAGACTAGATACGCTTGTCCGCGGATTGTCGACCGTCCCCGATTCGATTAAAGCTAACCGGAAAATCAAGCGATTTCTCGATCAACGGCGAAAGGCTTTCGAAGAGAATCTTCCGATTGACTGGTCTTATGCGGAAGCGCTCGCATTTGGTTCGCTGCTCGTCGACGGGACTCCCGTTCGTCTTTCCGGCCAAGACAGCGAACGTGGCACATTCAGCCAACGTCATGCAGTCGTTCACGATGAGGAAACGGACGAATGCTATGTTCCACTGCTCAACCTGGCAGAAGACCAGGCACGGTTTTGCGTCTACAATTCATTGCTCTCCGAAGTTGGAGTCCTGGGATTCGATTTCGGCTATTCGATAGACTACCCCAAAATGCTCTGCATTTGGGAAGCTCAATTCGGCGATTTCGTCAATGGAGCGCAAGTAATCATCGACCAATTCATAACATCGAGCGAATCGAAGTGGGGTCGAGTCAGCGGCATCGTTATGCTATTGCCTCATGGATACGAAGGGCAAGGCCCTGAACACTCCTCGGCTCGTCTGGAACGGTTCCTTCAAGCCTGCGCTGAAGATAACATTCAGGTCTGCAACATGACCACCCCTGCTCAATATTTCCATGTATTGAGACGACAAATGATGCGCGGCTTCAAGAAGCCATTGATCATCATGGCTCCAAAATCGATTTTGCGAAACAAAGAAGCCGTATCCTCATGGGAATCGCTTCAGGACGATGTTTTTTACGAAATTCTAGACGACGAGGGTCAGGATCCGAAAAAGATCGAACGCGTAATCCTATGTTCGGGAAAAGTCTATTACGACCTGGCGAATTATCGTCAGCTCAACAAAATTCAAAATACGGCGATAATAAGAGTCGAACAATTGTATCCACTCCATAAACACTTGCTGAAATCAACTGTCTCGAAATACGCGAAAGCGAAGTCGATCGTCTGGTGCCAGGAGGAATCCGAAAATATGGGAGCCTGGACATACATCGCCCCGCAATTGGAATCCCTTCTCGGCGTTAAGCCCATTTATGCCGGACGCGATGCCAGCGCGAGCCCAGCCGTAGGAACCATGGCGCTCCACAAAAGCGAATTGGAAACATTCCTCCACGAAGCCTTTTCTTCCTGAACCTTTTTCAACAACCCGACCACAGCGAATCATGGCAACCGAAATTAAAGTACCCGCCCTCGGCGAATCGATCACAAGTGGAATCATAGCCGCGTGGAACGTAAAGGACGGCGACTACGTCCAGCGAGATCAAGCAATCTACGAACTTGAAACCGACAAGATTACCTCCGAGGGACTCGCCGAAGTCGCAGGCGCTATTACTCTGAAAGCCGCCGAAGGCGATGAAGTGGATATCGGTCAAACCATTGCCGAAATAGACGAGTCGGCTACCGCTCCTGAAACCGCAACAGCCGCCGAGATTCCAGACGAAGTAAAACCCGATGCAGCAAGCAGTCACGTCGTCTCCCCTGCCGTTCGTCGTATAGCTACCGAGCAAGAGATCGATCCAAAAAACGTCGAAGGCACCGGCAAAGCAGAACGAGTGACGAAGGGCGACATGCTCGCCGCGCTTGAAAACCAAGCGCGATCGATCGAAGCTCCTGCGACTTCGTCTCCAACGTCGGTCGCTGCAAGCGAATCGAAACCAGAGCGCTTTACTCGTAAACGCATGACCCCGCTCCGCCGGAAAATCGCGGAACGCCTGGTAGCTGCTCAGCAGGAAACTGCTATGCTGACCACCTTCAACGAAGTCGACCTAACGACCATAAAGGCGCTCCGCTCCAAGTACCAAGAATCCTTTGTCAAAAAGCACGGTATCAAGCTTGGTTTCATGTCATTCTTCGTCAAGGCAGTCGTTCGAGCTCTCGAAGACGTTCCGGCGGTCAATGCGATGCTTGACGGTGATGAGATTATCCAAAACCACTTTTTCGATATCGGCATCGCCGTATCCACGAAAAAGGGCCTCATTGTTCCGGTCGTGCGTGATTGCGATCAACTTGGGCTTGCCGGCATTGAAAGCGCAATCATCAACTATGCAGGAAAAGCCCGGGATGGGAAGATTGCACTAGACGATATCCAAGGCGGCGTTTTCACGATTACTAACGGCGGTATATTCGGCTCGATGCTTTCAACGCCTATCCTGAACCCACCGCAAAGCGCGATCCTCGGAATGCACGCGATTCAAGATCGTCCCGTTGCTATAGACGGTGAAGTGCTTATCCGCCCTATGATGTATTTGGCATTGTCCTACGATCACCGAATCGTGGATGGTAAAGAAGCCGTCACCTTTCTTATTAAGGTTAAACAGCTCCTCGAAGACCCTTCCTGCCTGCTTCTAGAGATCTAATTTCAAAGACTATGTCACAAGATTCTCAATTTGACGTTGCCATAATCGGCGCCGGACCCGGCGGTTATGTTGCCGCCATCCGTTGCGCTCAACTAGGGCTCAAGACCGCTTTGATCGATAAGCGTAAAACGCTAGGCGGTACCTGTCTAAACGTAGGGTGCATTCCCAGCAAGGCGCTCCTTCATACAAGTGAACATTATGCATTCGCCCGCAAACATGCGGCAGCCGAAGGTATAGAGCTTGGTCAGGTAGGGCTTAACCTGAAAACCGTCTTAAAGAAAAAAGATAAGGTCGTTTCTCAGCTCACCGGAGGCGTTGGTATGCTTGTCAAAAAACGCGGCATCGAACAGATAACCGGATCTGCAACGCTGCAGGCAGACAAGTCGATTCTCGTTCAAACCGAAGGCGAAGAAACGCGCATCCAAGCAACCCATACAATTCTCGCCACAGGCTCCGCCGCTGTCGAGTTGCCCTTTCTCCCTTTCGACGGCGAAACGGTTGTATCGAGTGACGAAGCAATCGCCTTCGAATCCGTCCCCGAAAAACTGATCGTTATCGGAGCAGGAGCAATTGGACTCGAACTTGGTTCGGTATGGAGCCGATACGGGAGCGAAGTTACCGTTGTTGAATTTTTGCCGAAGGTCGCAGCTGGCTACGATGACGATGTATCCAAACACCTAGAACGCTCGCTCAAAAAGCAAGGACTCAGGTTTCACACCAATACGAAAGTAACCGGCGTTCGCAGAACCGATGCCCAATTGACCGTCGTTGCCGAAAAGAAAGGCAAGGAAATGACATTGCCCGCTGACAAAATACTAGTCGCCGTAGGCCGCAAGCCCTACTCCGAAGGGCTGGGACTCGAAAACATCGGCCTTGCTACCAATAAACACGGCCAAGTCGAAACCTCCAAAAAATTCGAAACTTCAGTTTCTGGGGTTTACGCCATCGGAGACCTCATCGCCGGCCCCATGCTCGCTCACAAGGCCGAAGAAGAAGGCGTAGCCATAGCTGAAATGCTCGCCAACAAAGCGGGACACGTAAATTACGATGTGATTCCCAGTGTTATCTATACCGAACCCGAAGTCGCTAGCGTAGGCTTAACCGAAGCGGATGCTAAGGAAAAGAAAATCGAAGTAGCAGTCGGCACATTTCCTCTTTCGGCCAATGGCCGCGCTCTTGCCACGGATGCGACCGACGGATTCGTAAAGATCGTAGCGGATGCGAAAACAGACAAGATCCTTGGTGCTCAAATTATCAGCAGAAACGCCTCTGAAATGATCTCGGAAATCGTCACCCACATGGAATACGGCGGCAGCGCCGAAGACCTCGGACGAACAGTTCACGCTCATCCAACCATTTCGGAATCGATCAAGGAAGCCGGACTAGCCGTTTCCAAAACCGCGATACACTCACTGTAGGCAAAAAAACCCGGTTTATTCCCTTTGGGTCTAATACCTCGAAGCTTGTCGCAGACCCCAACCTGTCGGCGGCTTCGGCTTTTAAAGCAAGTCCGGAGGCCTTGCAGCACCTTCAATGCTTTTTGAGCTAGGGTGGTACGAGGCGTCCCGACTCGTATTCTCAATCTCTCAAAATACCTCGCTGGCGCAGAGCGACAGTTGACCGACAGGTCAAGGGTTCATGACTCGGCGTAGTTCGAAGAACGAAGACGGTTGCCCCGGGGATGCTTTATTGCCTTTGGGTCTAATACCCCGAAGCTTGCTTCGTTGCTAATTTAGGTAGCGACCGACCTCCGGGCGGTCACTGATCCCGCTCAGCGCATTAGCGTCAACTTAACTGAAATCAGACTGAAACCACGCCGCGCTGCGACACAGCAATG
>JAPKDW010000174.1 GCA_028822375.1 Opitutaceae bacterium
CGATCAAAGCGAGTGGGATGTCGCAAATGACTTGAATCGCGAAGACAGGAGTCGAAAAGTAAGTGTAGAGTAGGAACGCTATAACTACAAAAACGACTAAGCTCAATAATGCGATACGCTTGGAGGCTGCTTGTTGGGCCTCAAACTCTCCTTCGTAATTGATGTAGTATCCATCGGGGATAGATACTGCTTCTTCTATGTTCTTTTGTAATTGAGACACGAGTGAAGCGAGGTCGCGTTCGGTAGGATTGATGCTGACCACGAAGCGCCTCATTGTATTCTCTCTTTGGATAATGTTGGGACCCTTGGCTTCACGTATGTTGGCGACAAATGAAAGCGGAATGCGTTTTCCGCTCTCCGTATCGATGTAGAGTTCTTCAAGCCGTTTTGGCGATTCGCGCCAGGACTCCGGCAGGCGAACAACCAGGTCGATGGGACGCTGATCTTCGTAAAGTTCGGCTACCTGTTCACCTCCAATGAACGTTGCCAGTTGGTCGTTGAGCGTGCCAGGAGTGATGCCGTAGGCCAAGGCGCGTTCGCGGTCGATTTCAATTCGCAGCTGTGGTATTGGCGCTTGTTGTTCGACTCGAGCGTCTTCGAAACCGGGAATGGCTATGGCTATTTGTTGAATCTGCGTTCCGATACGCCTGATCTCATTTAAGTCAGGGCCAAAAACCTTTATGGCAACTTTGGCGGACACGCCGCTAAGCATGTGGCCGATCCGGTCGGCAAGTGGCCCGCTAAGAGCGCTGAACGTACCAGGGATAGTTCTCATCGTTTGGCGAATGTTCTCCAGTACTTCGGCTCGTGTCCGTCCGCTGGTCTCAGTTTCGAAATCGATATCGAATTCTACGGTGGATACGGGAACAACGTGATCGCCGCGTTCGGCCCGTCCTACCCGTCGGCCGACTTTGCGGACTTCTGGAATGGCTAGAAGAAGCCGATCGGCGACATCCGAGATTTCGTTGACTTGCTTGAGCGAAGTTCCCGGAGCGGCAGTCATTGCGACGAGCGCGGTTTCTTCATTGAAGGCTGGCAGGAAGTCTTTTCCCATCATGGGGTAGAGCGTGAGCGCTCCAGCGAGCAGAGCGGCTCCAATCGTCATTACGATAATCGGTTGTCGCAGGGCGAGTTTTAGCCAGGTGTTCTCCAGTATCCATTTCATGGATCGAATGATGAATCCGTCCTTGTGTTCGCTTCCTGATTTCGGGTTTAGCAATAGAGAACAAAGCACTGGAATGACCGTGAGCGAAACCAGGAAGGAGGCGCTCATACTCACGATCGTAGCGATGGCGATCGGCGTGAATAAGCGGCCACTGACTCCGCTAAGTCCTAGTAAAGGCATGAACACTAGAATTATGAATAAAGTCGCGTAGAGAATCGAATTTCGAACTTCGGCGGATGCGTTGGCAATGACCTCGAGCCTTGGTTTGGGTTGAGCGGACATCGCATTCTCTCGGAGACGTCGGAAAACATTTTCGACGTCCACGATCGCATCGTCCACAACCATTCCAATCGCTACTGCGAGCCCTCCCAGGGTCATTGCGTTAACGCTCACGCCGAACCAGCGGAAAACGAGAAACGTAATCGCGAACGAGAGAGGGATCGCGGTTAGCGTAATGAGCGTCGTTCGAATATTGAACAAAAATAGAAAAAGCACGATCGTTACCATGATTGCTCCATCGCGTATCGCTTCCTTGAGATTGCCGATCGCATGCTCGATAAAATCGGCCTGTCGAAATAGGGGAACGAGTTCAACTCCTTCGGGCGCCGTTCGTTCTAAGTCGGTTAATGCGGCTTCAATGCGTTCGGTGAGAGCGAGTGTGTCGAATCCCGGCGTTTTCGTAATACTCATTATTACGCCAGGAGAGCCGTTGACCGCTGCATCGCCTCGCATGGGTTCTACGCCCCAAACTACGTCGGCGACATCGGAAATGCGTATCGACCGGTCTTGGATATGTTTGACTATCGTCATTCCGAGGGCCTCCAGGTCGGTTGTCATCGCCAGATTGCGGACCATTATTTCCTGAGGAGCGGATGTTAGAAAACCGCCTGTCGTATTTCGTGCGGCATTACTGGCGGCTTCTCTGATTTCGGCGAAGCTAACTTCGAGCGAGCGCATCTTATTCGGGTCCGGTTGGATCTGAACTTGTTTGACGCCGCCGCCCATCGAGAGCACCTCGGCGATACCTGGAATACTTTGCAAACGGCGACGTATAGTCCAGTCGGCCAAAGTGCGTAAATCTTGCGGTTTGGTGAGACCATCTTTCGAATGTATTCCAACAAGCATAATCTCACCCATGAGCGAGGCAACTGGCGTCATGTAGGGGAGGGCTCCTTCAGGGAGGTTTTCGCGAGCCGATTGGAGTTTTTCTTGAACGAACTGACGGGCGCGATAAATGTCAGTGCCCCAATCGAATTCTACGAAAAGAAGAGACAGTGAAACATCCGACGTCGAGCGTAGGCGCGTCACTCCCGAAACACCCATGAGGGCGCTTTCTAGTGGCACGGTTACGAGAGTTTCAACCTCTTCGGGCGCGAGCCCGGGAGCTTCGGTTAAAATGGTGACAGTAGGTTTCGTGAGATCGGGAAGAACCTCCACTGGAAGTTCACGAGCAGTTTGTATCCCCAAAACGAGGACAATCAACGCACCAGCGAGTATTAGGCTGCGATGGCCTAGGGAGTATCGTATTAGCCAATTGAGCATATTTTTTATCCTCGTTTAGTTGGCGTTGGCCGGGCTTTGCTTCATGAGCAAGCTGAGCAGGAGCAGAATTGCGAGTAAGGCTGATAGTATTCCGAGGAAGAGCGTTAAAGGACCTCGATCGCCTCCCTCTCCCTCGTGGGCGGATGCTTCTTCGGCTTTTTGCGATGCGGTCATTTCGGATCCGTCTTCGTTGTGCTCGTGCCCATGGGCTGCATCCAGAGCGGCTTTGAGCGACACTCCACCGCCTCCGGCGAACATTAAGGTGTATGATCCTTGAGTGACAACTTCATCGCCTGGAAAGAGTCCACTGAGGATTTCGGCGTATTGTTCGTTTTGGGCTCCGACCTTTACCTGAGATTTAATGAAGGCATTTGGCAGATCGAAATCCTTAACGAATACGACGCGATTTATTCCGTCGGTTTGCAATGCGCCACGGGGAATAGACAACGTGTTGGTGCGCGTTTCGAGAACGACTGAGAATTCAACGCGCATATTGGGGCGTACTTTGAAATCGGGATTGTCGAGTATGAAAAAGGCGTCGAAGGTGCCATTGACCGGATTGGCTTCGGTTCCGAATCGAGCCAATTTTCCCTCGAAATTCTGACTCGGAATCGCCGCCACGCGAATTTGAGCTCGCGTGCCGATAGCCAGTTTTCCGACCTGATCTTCAGGAATGCGCGCTACGGCGTAGACTTCAGTGAGATCGATGATCTCAAACAGTTCGGTATCTGGCACGACAGGCTTCCCCACGTGGGTATGGCTTCTCATCACCATACCAGGAAGCGGCGCTTTTAGGCTGATCGTTGGAGGTGGGTTTCCTGGCTGAAGGCTTTCGATATCGACGATTGGAGCGTTGGCTTCAACGATGTCGCCTTCGAATGCGGCAAGCTTGATTACGCGACCTGGTATTCGACTGCTAATGACGCTTTTACGCGAAGGAATCGGTTCGATACGTCCAATCGCGAAGAGCGTCTCAGTGAAATCCCGATAGTCAGCTTCGACGGTTTCAATACCGAGATTCCGAGTGCTGATTTCGTCTAGAATAACCATGTCGGCGACAGGTTCTTCGGCGAATGTCGATTGAATTAAGCTGCCAATCGATAAGGAAGCGATGGCAATGGATTTGTGGGAAAAGATGTTGCGTGTATGCATTGTAATTATGGATACGGGATTAAAGATTGTTGGCGCTCTGGAACTGAGGCAGGTCTATGCGAGCTCGCTCAAGCTCGAGGCGAGCACGGGCAAAAGCTTCCTGGTTATCAAGGTGCCGTCTTTCGATTCTCAGTAATTGCTCTTGAGCTCTGAGGAGGGAGACGAGGCTGATCTGGCCCTTCTGATAGGCGGCGCTTGTCGCCTCGAGTTGTTCGTTGGCGAGTTTGATTACATTGTCGCGATACTCGATGGTTCGCTTTTGGAAGTCGGCGGCTTCGTGACGAGCGTGTTCGATGTCGTGTTGGATGCGTTGCTTGATCGCTGCAGCTTTCAAGTTCGACTGGTCGCGCTCGATTCGAATTTCGTTTGCGCGTAGATCGCCTTTTTTTCGAAACGGAATAGGTATGGAAAATCCGACGCCGATGAAGCGATCTGATCCAATCCCATTTGGTTGGTCGATGCTACGTTCGTTTTCCAAAAAGACTTTTGCAGTGATGCTCTCCCAGTTTTCGGATTCAGCGAGGGCGATCTCGGCCTCGGCGGAATGAGCGTCGAGCACTGCAAGCTGGAATACTGGATGGCGTTCGTAAATCGAGCTATCGAAGCCTGGGAGTTCGCTGTTCGTGTCGATTTCTTGGAGGGTATTGAATCCTGCCTCTTCATTTGACGGTAAGCCTAGGAGGGGAGCTAGCGAGTGGGTGAGGTGAGTGCGTTGATCCGACAGGTGATTGATTTCCTGTTCCAATGCTCTGAGTTCGAGGATTGATTGATTGGCTTCGAGGATGGAGAGCTCTCCTTGCTTGGCGCGAGATTGGATGAATGCCGAAATTTCGCTCGTTTTTTGGTAGATCTTTTCGAGCAGAGCTCTGCGCGTATCTACGATTTGGATTTCGAGAGCGATTTCGCTTATCTCATTGGCGATTTCCAATTCATGCAAACGGACTTCCATTTTTGCTTTGGCTATATCGACTCGCGAGACTGCTTTAGCTTTTCTTAGGCGGTTTGCGAGAGGGAATTCCTGTTGAAACGCCAATCCTGTCGTGTGTTCGCCTTCTCTATTAAAGGCAAAGTCCGATGCGAAATCGACTGCGATTTTCGGATTGGGTCGTAATCCGGTTCGAGCTAGTCGGGCTTCGGCTATCTCGATGCCTTTGCGAATGACTCGAAGGTCGGCATTTTGCTTTAGGGCATAGGAGATCGCCGTGGCTTTATCGAAAGCGTTTGGGGTCGGTGGCTTTGTGGATTGGCCAAAAGTTTGGCCATAGAAAGCGAGTGTAATTGTAAGTACGATGATTCGTGTGAACATATAAAATCCTGATTCGGCGTTTTGGATTCGGAACTGAGTTCATCGAGGAACTCAGGACTGGTGAAGCCGAGGACGGAAATTGGCGTCCTGGGCGATCCGGAAACAAATCAGGATATCAACAACGAATTTGGATCGTCTTAGCGAAGCGACGGCTTTCGCTTTCAAGCGTCGGAGCCTCCTTGGAGACACTGGCGCACGCTTTGATTTGCCGATCAATAGCGGCGGGGCGAAGCTCGAATAGGCACAGGCAGAGCGCAGGAGTTTTTACGAGGGTGCGATCGCCGTAATGGCCTTGGTCTTGAAAATCGGTTTGCGGGACTTCGACGTCGTCGCAGGCTTGAGCTTCGAATTCGCATGCAGCGTCTTCTTCGTGGGTCTCAGCCTCATCGGAATGATGATCGTGGCAAGGGTCGCTGCGCTGTTCCTCGTGTTGACTAAATTCGACGAGGTGACCCTGTCCATCCTCGTGAGAGCATAATAGCCATCCCACGGTGTCTGCAGCGACTGAGCAGCAGAACAAAGAGACGAGAGCTAAAATGGAAACAATGCGGTTCACGATGTATGTTTACGGTTTTGAAGTGGCTCAGTAGATCGTTTTCTTCAAGTTTTAAATTCGATTAGCGTTTTTCGAAGATATTCACGCTTGGTTTAGTCCGCGCCCTATGCTGCTAAGTTCCTTTTGATCGAAAATGGGGAAATCGCTGAAGTGCTTTCAGCGACGGTTCAGTTTCGAAAGGAGCCTTAGCATTTCGATATAAAGCCAGATCAAGGTGACTAGCAGGCCGAAAGCGGCATACCATTCCATATACTTTGGAGCCCCAGCTTTGACGCCGTTTTCGATGAAATCGAAGTCTAAAACCAGATTGAGAGCGGCGATTACGACGACGAACAAACTGAACCCGATCCCGATTAATCCGCTATCGTGTATGAAGGGGATCGATACGCTGAAAAAACCTAAAATCCAAGTCGCCATGTAGATCAAGAAAATACCGCCAGTTGCGGCGGCGACTCCGAGTTTGAAATTCTCGGTAGCGCGGATCATTCCAGATCGATAGGCGATGAGCAGGGCGAAGAGCGTTCCGAACGTCAGCAAAGTCGCTTGGAAAACGATGCCAGGGTACATTCGTTCGAAAAAAGCCGAGATGGCTCCGACGAACAATCCTTCGCAAACCGCGTAAAGCGGGGCGGTGTAGGGCGCGGCCGTTTTTTTGAAAATAGTAATGAGCGCGAAGACAAATCCGCCAATGGCTCCGCCGATCATCCATGGGTAGTAGACGCCGGGATTTTCCGCGCCAAAGGTTTTGTCCCATATCCAGAAGGCCGGAAGAATTACGAGTCCTAGCAGAATGGCGGTTTTGTTGACGGTCCCATTGATCGTCATAACTCCGGATGCGCTGACGCTTCGGTCTGCTAGAAATGCATTGTCTCTAAGAGCTGGGTTGGAGGATCTCATTTTCGAAGAATGTGTGAATACGGCTCAGACTGGCAAGAGCGATTATTTCTGTCACCTCATACTCCACAACGGTAAGATAGGGTTGCTCAGTCCCGAGCGGCCCTACCAGGTGACACTTTTAATCGCACCCATAACGGTCCGCATGCGGAAGGCGGGATGTCTCGCGCCACCTTTCTCGAACTGAATAAGGTGGACCGAGGCCTCCGGACTTGATGTTCGATTTGGACGTTTCTTTTTCTTTGCTCTTAGTGGAGGGATCTGAAGGGTGATGGGCGATGAACGATTCAAAAGAATGGGTTCCTGGTCAGCGTGAGTCTTCCTTGTGTCCTTGCAAGAGCCAGTTGAACTATGGAATTTGCTGCAAGCCGTATCATTTTGGCAAAGCAAAGCCAGAGACTGCGGAGCAGTTGATGCGCTCGCGTTACAGCGCGTATTTTTTTAGGAAAGTCGATTATTTGGTAGAGACGACGCACCCCGATTCACGCGATAAGGGATTGAAGGAAGCGTTGGAGAAATCGATCTATCAGACGAATTGGAGTTTTCTCACGATAAGCGGAACGAGTCGCGGTGGTAAGGATGATAAAACGGGCAAGGTCGAGTTCGTTGCCGCATATTTCGAAGGATCCGAGCCATTTGAATTACATGAAATATCTCGTTTCAAGCGTCACAAAGGTATTTGGAAATACCTAGACGATAAGGGCTGAACCGATTTGCGGATCGTTTGTATGCGTAATTCTCGGATTCGCTCGCTTGCCGATCGGTTCGGATGGAAACGTACTGTATCGTGTGGAAGGACAGTTCGATGCGATGGAGGTAAAAAAGAAGATCGTCGGATATCTCGGGCGAACATATTTCGACTGAAAAGACGCGCCACCATTTTTGCTGGTAAGGTGGATCGGGGCCTCCGGACGCGATCTTCTCCAAGACAGGATTAAATGTTCCAGCGCGTTTTGGCTTTTGAAGTAGGTTTGTGTACTTTGAAAAGTTTTGAGTCGTGGACGTGGTTTGCGTGTTCGGCGGTGTCTTGGTCGAGCTCTTTGAGCAAATTCATGATCTCGACGAGAGCGTGGCTGCTAGGAATATCTTTGGCGTTGCTGTGAGCGTAGTGACCTTCGCAATACACGTGAATCGCTTTCGAGATGTTCGATGCGGCTTCGCGAATGTGGTCGTTGATGAAACCTTCGTCATTTGGTTCGTAGCGTCCTTTTTCCATTCCGAGATGATTTGGAGGGAAGGGGATTGCGCGTCAATCTGACTTTTCGGGAGTTTGGATCAATGATCGGTGTTGGCGCAGAGCATTTCTCGAAGCTCGGTCGACGATGGTGAAAAGCCGATCGATTTCGTTTTTCCCTGCTTGGGGCTGATGGCCGCGTACTTTGAAGAATCGACAGTCTAGCATGTCGATCGTTTCGAAGAAGCTTCGATAGAGCTGTTCGTTTCGAATGGGCTTTCCGCTTTTCGAGCAATAGTCGTTTTCGACGAGCCGTTCGCGCCGATCAGGCAGTCCGATAATGTTCTGAGAATCGGTGTAGATATGTACCTGCAGATTGCTTTTGGAAATCGATTTAAGAGCCCAAAGCAGGGTTTGCAGTTCGAGCTTTGTCGAAGACGTGTCTTCGAATCGTTTTGTTTGGACGAGAGGGATTGACGCGTCTGGGAGAGCTTCGCTTTCCGAGACCAGTAAGTAGGCGCCGAATCCGGTTTTCGATTGTGTATCGACGCTCCCATCCGTGACCAGGATCAGCGGGACATTTTGAAGAGAATCATTCAACGGCATCGAGAAACGGATTAGCTGGCGCGTCTAGATACGTTTTTCTTCGATGTCGTATACGTCGAACCAAACGTAGACGATTTTGCTTTTTGGAATGTATTGGGGAATGTAGCCTTCGAGGAATTCTTGGAGCTCTATCGGCATGTCGCATAGGCGGGTCGAGCGCATTTTATTGTTCCAGGCGATGATCTCGCGGGATTCCCGTTTCTTGGCATTGGATAGGATCCAGGCGGCTACTTCGTCGTCACTGGCTCCGGTAGCGACGAATGCTTTGAGGCTGTCTGCTGAGATTTCGGTGAAACTGAGAAAATTACTATCGAGTGGGCAGTCGAAGTGGTACTCGCCGTTGGTTCCTGCGAGTAAGGCTCGGCATTTGTCCAGAGTTCGCTTGGCTATGACGTAGCCTGCGAAGGTCTCTCTGGGGCTGGCTGGGAAGTTTTGGCTTAGGTCGAGGGCGTTGTTTTTTAGCTGATTTTCGGACATAAATGTGATCTTGGTTGAATGATTTGCTTGGGTAACGAAAGCGATTCGCGATCGCATACGTCGAATCTGAATAATTTTCTATTAAATGAAAAATGGGCGCATTCTTGACCTAGCTTGCACCGTAGTAAGTCATAGTCGTCGATGGATTTGTAAATTCGCTAAACATTGACGTATACATCTATTAGTGTTCAATATTTTAATATCATGAATAAAACCATAATATCTCTCCTTAGCGTAGTTCTTATCGCGCTAGCTTCTACAACTGCTATCGCCAATCATCATAAGGATGCGGCGGCTCCTCATTCGGTCATTCACGTAGTGACTGTATCTTGGAAGGAAGATGCCACTCCTGAGCAGGTCCAAGCGGCTCTCGACGCAGTGAAGACACTTGCAAAGGAGTACGATGGTATCTCTCGCGTATGGATTCGTTCAATCAAGGCTCAAGGTGATCGCACGCATGCTTTCGTGATGGAGTTCACTTCCGAGCAGGCTCTCAAGGATTATTCGGGTAGCGACGCGCAGAAGAAATGGTACCTGTCTTATCTGCCTTACCGCGCCGCGAGCACGACTTTCGATATCACGAACTGAATTTAGATTTTCGATTCGTAAAAATCGTCAAGGCTCCGGTCGCCCTCTCTTAATTGAGGACGTCCG
>JAPKDW010000448.1 GCA_028822375.1 Opitutaceae bacterium
CTGGCATATAGGATGGCATTGAAATGACGACGCAGCGGGTGCCGAGCCTGGCTCTAACGAGCATGCCTAGCTTTATAATATCGGTACCCGTGTTAGAAACCTTACCCGGAACGCTATCACCAATGTAAAGAGCTGAAGGGGTCTCTGGGTCATCATGGAAAAGTTCCACGATCAATTTCAAAAACGGTATAATCATTCACTGGTTGCCTTGAAGGGATCCGGACCGTTTTCTGGTTGGAGTGGGACGGTGACGAAGATGTCTAGGATCCTGGGTCCCGCTATTCTGGCAACCGCGTGGCCAATGAATTGTAATGATTGAAAAATGATTTTGGCTCTGGCTGCTTGACGGCTTTCAAGAGACTCAAGGCGGTCGGATCATCCGCGAACACCTGGCTCGCGTAATCGAAATACGAGATTTCCTCGGCTCCGCCCAATTGAAATACACCGGCTCGCCGTTTTTTCATTATCATATAAAGTGTCGTTACAGCGTCTTCGATGGGAATCGGTGAGAAAAACTTGTCCTGAAAAGCGGCTATTTCGGAACCCATTTTTGCATTCTCCCGCCAGCTTTGCAGAAACGGGGATTGGTGAGTGATGATTTTGGTGAATCTCACGACGGCCGCGTTTCCATCCGCATTTTTAGTGATGTGCTCTTCCACAACTAACTTAAAAAATCCGTACATGGATTTGGGGTTGGGTTGGTCGCCGGGGAGATTAAAAGGCGCCGTCCCGTCAAATACCGCGTTGGATGACGGATAGATTACGAAGCAACCGTTAGCCAGACAACGGTCAATAAGTTGAATCGTTTTGGTAACGTTGACGCGTTTGCTTTTTTCGATCTGATACTCGCATTCGGCGATGCTGGTGACAGCGCTGCAAACGATGACACAGTCGAAGTCTTGAAGCGGAAGGGAAACATCTGAATCCAACAAATCGAAATAAATTACCCGATCACTGACATTGTCACTGTTTCTCGTAGTTCCGAAAAAGGGCAAGTTTTCGCGGGCCAGTCTCTCCGCTAGGCTGGCGCCGATTTGACTATTTATCCCCACGATCAGGGTTCGTTTATCATCAGGTAGTTTCAACGCCGCCACAGCCTTTTTCTCACGTCTGGAAATTTTCGAATCCCGCCTATTAGCCAACGCGTTATCTATCCACACGGATTTATTATCAGGTTTTACGAATTTCCTCTCAGATATTGGAGGTGGACCGACGAACCGAAGCGATTCAGAGCCCTTTGACCATGTTACTGGGCACGAAGGCATCCAAGGTCTGGGGTTAACCGTGGTCATCACTTTTGTCAGTCCGACCGCGTCTTAAGACCCTATTCATCGGCAATTTCATGAGTACCCAGCCGAGACCGGCAAGCGTCTCGCCATATTGACCACCATAGCCAAGGATAGTCTGTATCTGCTGGTGATAGTGCCCAAGATGGAAGATCCGCGAGCCCGCCAAGCGATAAGCGTCGGGAAGCTTAAGCCATTCGTCGGCGAACACCCTAGGAAAACCGGAACCAGACCGGCCTGACACCATCATGTCGCAGTCAATAATGCCAGCTTTCCTGCGCAGGCTTTATTTTCAAAGTTTGGCCATCGATTCCCAGCTAAAGCCACCATAGAGTGTCTTCAGAATTGGTCTTAGATCGTCCAGGTTTTCGTGCATGATCGAGATCAATTCCGCCCAGTCCCACCCCCAGGCGCCACAGAGTTCGTAAAGTTCGCGAAAGACATTGCCGTTATGAGTGATCTCGAGGGCCAGATCACTCATCCGACAGTCGATATACTCTTC
>JAPKDW010000449.1 GCA_028822375.1 Opitutaceae bacterium
AGGTTAATCTACGTTCGCCAACAAATTCGAGCCCGCCATGAATAATCCGGGCTAGAACGTTTTCATATGAGAGATATATTCAGAACTTTATTTGGTATATTTCCAGATCCCTGGCAAGCAACATCCATTCAGAAACTTGGAATGACGATGAGGATATACGCCAATATCTAATTGAATTTGAAGATTTGATGCAGGATCTTGAGAAGTTATTCATTACGGCTTCACCCGATTTAGATATCAACAAGCCATGGTTTGCCGGAGACCAAAGCACATGCTTTAGCGCCATTGGATCGGAACGACTCCTGTGGGAGATAAATCCGAATATGAAACTCCTTATTATGCTCCGTGACCCGGTGCAACGGGGTTACTTCTTCTTCCACCGCGTACATGTGCATGAAAACCCAAAAGGCCTGCAAATCGAAGAGGCTATTGAGCTTGACGACCTGCGCATCCGTCACGCCAGAGGCGATGTACTCGATCTGGATGAGCTCATGTCTCATCCATACCGGGGCCAGGTATTCGGCTATGGTCTCTATATCGACCATCTGGAACGTTGGCTCGAATATTTCCCTATGGAGCAAATCCTCATTATCGACAATCGCGATTTGACGGTCGATCCCCAAGGGGTCATCGACAGCGTCACGGATTTTGTTGGCATCCCGCGGGAGGAGATTGATGGGATGAAAGATGCCGGAAAACTTTCGGACAAGGCACCCCTAGATCCTGATACGAAGGCTTTCATGGAGGCATTTTTCCGACCCTATAATGAGAAGTTGTACGAGAAAATCGGTAGGGATTTCCGTTGGGGAGGCGGAGCTTAGAAAGCTATCGGCTCTGTACTATTTTCTCTTCACCCTCTATGCGAGAAATTTGTTCAGGCGCGACCGTGGCCAGCCCCCGGATCATCCGCCAAGACGCGCGCAATATCATTTAATTAACCAAACTTGCCCATTATTGGTGACAGGATCCTGGGCCCTGAAAACATTCGCGGCCAGTATGTTGGCGTTGGATATTGAGGACATTACGATGAAAGCAGGCGATTTTTCCGATTTGGCGGAGGACTATGCCACCTTTCGACCAGGTTATTCGCCGGAAGTATGCCGGGCGCTGCTGTCATTGACGGGAAAAAAACCGTCGGACATTGCCGCCGCTGACGTCGGTGCGGGAACCGGCATCTGGACCCGCACACTATATAATGCTGGCTGTAGAGAGATGATTGCGGTGGAGCCAAATAACGCCATGCGGTCAAAAGGCATGCAACAATCCGAAGACTTGGCCATTAAGTGGGTCCAAGGCAGTGGCGAAGCAACCAAACAAGAGAGCAGCTCACACGACTTGCTAACCATGGCATCGTCGTTTCATTGGACAGATTTTTCCGCTGCGTTAGCTGAATTCTACCGGGTATTACAGCCGGGTGGATGGTTTGCGGCCCTGTGGAACCCACGCTTTATCGAAGCCAGTCCTTTATTGGTCGAAATTGAGCAAAAATTATTCGAGATGGTACCAGATTTGAAACGGGTGTCGTCTGGACGCTCCGAATTCACCTCCAGCCTTAGCGAAAGACTTATGGCCGCCCCGAATTGGGCCATGCCGGTCTATTTGGAGAGCTATCACATCGAACCAATGAGCTGTGAACGCTATATTGGTATTTGGCGCTCGGTTAACGACGTTCAGCAGCAGGCAGGGCCTAAACGCTTCGCGCAATTCCTCGATTATGTTCAAGACAGGCTTTCGGATGTTGAGGGAATTGAAGCCGCTTACGTCACCCGAGCGTGGGCGGTCCAAC
>JAPKDW010000175.1 GCA_028822375.1 Opitutaceae bacterium
GGGAGGTGGGTCAGCCGCTCCCAAACGGTCGCATGGAAGTCGTGTCGGGTGCGGCGATTGGCGATGTACAAGACATGGATTCTGCCGAACATCTCTACTTAGGAGGAGCGTTTAATATCAATTCAACTTCGGTAGAGGCATGGGCCTCTCTATTAAAAGGTATTCGATTAGGGACTTGGGAGTATGATGATGGCGGTGTGGATCCGGGCGAGTTGGATTTGGCGGGCTCAAATCAGTTTCTTCGATTCTCGCAATCGGCAGAAGAAACTTGGCAAGGCACTTATGCGTCGGATGCGGATGGGCTGACCCGTGAACGATTTCGCAAAGGATTGAACTCGTATACCGATACTCAGATGGCGGCGTTGGCTACGGAGATCGTGAAAGGAATTCGAGCCCGTCGGCATGCTACTACGGCCCCTATGGGGCCATTTGTGAGCTTGCAGGATTTTATCGATTCGGGGGTGATTCAGACGGCCATCGCCGCCGCTGGATTAAACATTGGAAATGACGAAACTTACACTTCGAATTATTTGACTCAGCAGGACGTTTTGACTGCGATCGCTCCGTTCTTATCGGCTCGCAGCGATACCTTCGTGGTCCGGGCTTATGGCGATGCGGTTAATCCTTTTGACGATGAGGAAATCTTGGCTCGTGCATATTGCGAGGCGATCGTTCAGCGGACGCATGCAAAACATGCAACGGAATCCAATTCCGATCCGATGCTCAAGACTGACGACATTGAGGGAACGTTTGGGCGCCAGTTCAAGATAATCGCGTTTCGCTGGATGACGGGAGATGGGCTGTGAAGAATTGGGTGATATTCTTTTTTGTCCTCTTGCTTTCGAGCGAAGGATTCGGAGCGGATGCGGTAGAGGAGTCGGATTTCGATGATTCCTTTCTGTTTACGGCTCGCGCGTTTGGAGACGATGCCTTCGCAGGGATTCATTTCCATGATGCGGATGATGAGGATGTGGAGATTGCATTCGATCCCCGGTTTAGAACGACCGTTAAGCGATTGCCGGAAGGGATTGATGAAGTGTCCTTCTTCAAAGTTGCAAAGGATGAAAAGGGAGGAAATTACGAGCAGGTAGTGGCGGTTGCCGATCTGAGCGATGTTGAATCCCGAGCAATGCTGGTTTTTATCGCTCAACGCGATGCGGTTCGAAATTTGCCTTTGACGGTGATCGTAGCGGATGAGAGTCCGGGAGTTTTTGAAGGTGGGACGGTTCGTTTTCTCAATTTGGCAGGAGCTCGGCTGGTGGGAAGGTTGGGCGATGACTCGTTTCCATTGGAATTCGGGTTTGGGACGGATTTGAATTACGACGTTGAAAATATTGGAGAAATGCCGATCGAATTTGCGGTCGTCGTCGGCGATCAGTGGAAGATCGTGTATTCGACGGGTTTTCGGGTGCATCCAAAGTACGGTACGCTGGTTCTAATTAAGCCCCCGACGAGTGCGGATTCACTTCGGATTCAAGTGGAGATCCGGCGAATGCGCGTTTATCCAGAGCTGGAAACCGAGGAAAAATCGGCCTCGAAAAATTAATCGCGCATTTCTTGAAATTTGATGTTGAATCCCGAAAGAGGAGCGTCACGTTCTTCGACGGTCAGGTCCTATGCGATGTCGGTCGGGCAAACTCCGCCAGGGTCGGAAGGCAGCAACGGTAGTCACGCTTGATATGCGCCGTAGGGTGCCTGGCCACCTTTTACCCCGTAAATCGAACGAGTGTAATCGGATTGAAGGCACTTGGCATCGACGTTGAATGGACCGGGAATAGCTTGGCCTTTCGGTCTGTTTAAAAATAAAACGAGCTTGCTACCAAAATTCGTGACAATTCGTTTCATTCGTGGGTAGTGTTCGAATTCATCAAATTATGTCTTCGGTTGGCTATCAGGTAATTGCTCGGAAGTGGCGCCCTCAAAAATTCGACGATCTTGTCGGTCAGGACCATGTTGTCCGTACCCTCAAGAATGCGATCGAACAGAATAGAATTGCCCACGCGTATTTGTTTGTTGGGCCGAGAGGTACTGGCAAAACCACTACGGCTCGCTTGTTCGCGAAATGCCTCAATTGCGAGAATGGTCCATTGGCGGACCCGCCAGCCGATTCTGAAATTTGCCAGGCGATCATGAATGGCTCTTGCATGGACGTGCTGGAGATCGATGGCGCGTCTAACAATGGCGTCGAACAAGTGCGTGACTTGCGTGAGGATGCCCAATACTCGCCAAGTCAAGGCCGCTACAAAATTTACATCATTGACGAGGTTCACATGCTTTCGACGCAGGCGTTTAATGCCTTGCTTAAGATTCTCGAAGAGCCGCCGGAACACGTGAAATTCGTTTTCGCGACAACTGAAGCTCACAAAGTGCTTCCGACGATCGTATCGCGGTGCCAGCGCTTTGATCTGAAGCCGATTCCGGAGAACCTGATCAAGGATCGCCTCGCTTATATCTGCGAGCAGGAAGGGATTGAGGCCGAGGATAATGCTTTGCAGGCCATCGCTCGAATGGCGGATGGCGGAATGCGCGATTCGCAGTCGATTTTGGATCAGATGATCGCATTTAGCGGTTCTTCAGTTTTGGAAGCGGATGTGTTACAGGTTTACGGATTAGTCGGCGCCGAACAGACCACCGAATTGGCTCGGGCCATCGCTTCGGGCAATCATTCGAAGATTTTGGACCTCGTTGATGAATTCGATTCTTCCGGGAGGGATTTCTATCGGGCTTTAGTTGATTTGCAGACACGTGTTCGGGAATCGCTTTTAAGCGCGGTGCGAGCGGGCGGGTCGGATTCCAGTATGGGCGTTCCGATGACCACTGAGTCGCTGACTCGATTGCTCGATAGTTTGCGCGAAAGCGAGTCGGGTTTAAAATTCGGTTTGAACGAGAAAGTGAATTTCGAAGTGGCGTTGCTTAAAGCTTCGGAGCAATGCCGAGCGCGTGCGATTGACGGCTTGATTCGCGAACTTTCCGGGATTGCGGCAGGATTGCCGGACGTCGAAAAAAAAAACGGTTAATTCCTAGCCCTGCTCCCGAACCGCAGGTTCAATCGATTAAGCAAAAGGTAGTCGAGGAGGTCTCCCCTAAGAATTCCGAGTCGGCGCCGATAGGTAAATCGGATGATTCCCCATTCAGTCCCAGCGAGGAAGTTATCGAGGAAGCTCCACCGTCGGCAGAAGAAATGGCGGCCTATCTTGGAGAGCCAGAAGATCCGGTTCGAGGCGAAGACGCATCGGTTTCAGATGATCGACCAATTCCATCGCTTGCGGAAGCCGACAAACGAATTTCTCCGAAAACAAAAGCTCTGATGGAGGAGCTTTTCCGAGCGAAATTGAATAAAGTCCAACGGATCAATACCAATAAAATTCGCTAGGCGAACTTGGTTCGACCGTTGTAAATTACAACGTTGTAAGTTTAACGGTCCGGGTTTTGGCGGTGAGGATTCGCTAGGCGATTTCTAAGAGACTATTAAATAAGTCCGTGTAGGAGCGGTCCCGCTCCTACAATTAGGCAGCGAAGCAAACTTCGACTTATTTAACAGTCTTTAAAGTTTCTAACCAGAATTGGAGAACGATTAGGTCTTCGTCGGTTTTGGCGGTATTCAGAAATGAAGGATCTAGCGAGAAGGCTTTGGCGAGTATGATTTTGGCGCTTTCCAGGTCTTGTTCCTGGCAGGCGTAACACCCTAGGTTGTAATGGATGATACCGATTTTGGGAAATCGCTGAGCTGCATCGGCTAGGATCGTTTTAGCTTCTTCTAGCGACTGCGAGCGTCGCGTGACAAACGCTAGGTTGACGAGATGGGTGGGCTCGTTGGGCTCGCGAAGGACAAGGGTTTTAGCTGTGCACGTTGCGGAAGCCCAGTCTTTGGCGTCGATGAGAATAGCAAGTCTCATTTGTAGGCCTTCGAGGCGATCGGATAGATTTTCAGGGAGTTGCGACAGCTCTTCAAGCGCGGCTTTGAACATGCCGAGTTCGCGATAGCCGTTAGCGTAGGTTAGCGTTTTTTTGAGGCGTAAGGCGTCTTTGTTTTCTGGAGTCATGCTCAGGGAATCTGCATGTGGGGTTCAGTGGAAAAGGGCAAGTCGAATGGTTGAGGTTTTTTGCAGACCTCTCTCTGTAAGCCAAAAAAAGCGGACCCGACGTCCGTCGGATCCGCTATTTGCTGATGCATATGAAAATGACTTATACGCCTTCGTCAGAAGGGGGTGGTCCGCCTCGGTGTCCGCGCATTCCACGAGGGCCAGGGCCACGTCGGTTCTTTGGACCTTGATGCTTCATTGCGTTGACCGCTCCGAAGAGTTCTTCGGTGTTCAACGCGGCATCACCATCAGTATCGAAATCGGCTACGAGTTTTGCAGCGATATCAGAGGGTTCGGGACGATCTGCCCTTCCTCGAGGACGCTCTGGGCGCTCACGGTCTGAGTTCCCACCGCGTTTCTCGGCAAAGGCTTTCATCTGTTCCATGCGCTTTTCGTGGAGTCCTTCGATTGCCGCAGCGAGCTCTTCGGAATTGATTAGGTTGTCGGTATTGAGATCATAGTCAGCGACGATTTCAACAACGATGTCTTCCGGATTCGGTCGGTCGCCGGCTGGTTTGCCTCCGGGACGGCCGCCTTCGGGTCGAGCCATGGACGTTACCGTTGTGGTGGCGATGCCTATGATGCTTAATGCTAGTAGTTTCGTATTCATTACAATTTTCCTCGTGTTAAGTTTTTGGTGCGCCGTTCGTGGTTGGTGAACTTCGTTTGGAAATTCGCTTCGCCTCGTTTGGCCTTCGAAAACATTAAACCACTGAAAAATGACATTTTGGGAGGGATTTAGATTACAGAATTGTAATGAAGCGTTGCTTGAGCTCGAATCGCTAATGGTGTAAGGATGAGTTCGTTAAATTCGATCATTATAAACTCTATTGTAAATCCTCATGAAAGTGCTGTTAGTAGAAGATGAAAAAAGGATTTCAGACTTTGTCGTAAAGGGTCTGAAGGAGCAGGGCTTTGCGGTCGATTTGGCAAATGATGGGAACGATGGCTACTACCTGGCGACGACTCAGAGCTATGATGCGATCATCTTGGATATCATGCTTCCAGGGAGAGATGGGCTGAGCATTCTCAAAAGTCTCCGGGCAAAGGGAAATAATGTGCCGGTGATCGTGACTACGGCTCGAGGTGAATTGGACGAGCGACTGGAAGGATTGAATCTGGGGGCGGATGATTATTTGACGAAGCCTTTTTTTATAGATGAGTTGGTAGCTCGACTGCAGGCTTTGCACCGGCGTTCGACGGGCAGTCAATTAAGTATGCGGCAGGTTGAAGATCTCGTGCTGAATCTTTCGATGCATGAAGTGAAACGAGGCGATCGGGAAATTGAACTGACCTCTCGGGAATTCAATCTCTTGGAATATCTCATGCGCTCGCCAGGCCGCGTTTATACGCGTACCCAAATTCTGGAGCATGTTTGGGGTTATGATTTCGATCCGAATACGAATATTGTGGATGTGTGTCTTCAACGTTTGAGAAAGAAGGTGGAAGAAGAGGGTGAAGGGAAACTTATCGAAACGGTTCGCGGTGTGGGCTATCGGATAAAGAAGGTATGATGGGGTTTCGGCAGTCATTCCGGTTTCGGATCATTGCTTTGACCATTTTGGTTTCGGGGACAGTGTTACTGGCCTTTGGTTTAGCTAGTCGCTATGCATTGTATTTGATTAAGATCGATACGGTGGATCAGAATTTGGCTACTCGTCCCTTGCCAGGATTTCCCGATCCTCGAGATACGGAGAACTGGAAAAGGATGTTCGAGGCTGTCGACCAGGTTTCCAATAAGCTATACGAGGGAGATATTTATTTGATCGTTTATGGAGCGGAGAAAGAAGAGTATTTTAGATCTGAATACTGGCCAGGTAGATTAACATTGGATTCTTTTCCAGAAGTAGAAGGAGAGCTGCGTGGGATGCGTGTGTCCGAATCCGATTTTAATCCGGAACGGTGGTTAGATTCGCGAAGACGCAGAGGAAAAGATCAGTTCGGTCCCGGCCCTGGTCCGAGGTTCGAGGGTAACCCGCCGGATGAGATAAGGCGAGGTGGTGGCGAGCGAGGACGGTTTCAAGTGCCCGAACCGATATTGTTTACGAGAAGCAGTCGGGATGGGCCGATTCGATTTGGCGTTTTCCAGTTTCCTGGGTTCAATGTGACTTTAGGCGTGGAGCTAGGTGGCGTAGCCAAAGAAATGGAGCATGCACGCAATGCGTTCATTTTCAGTCTACCGCTGGCTCTAGCGGTATTGGCTTTCGGTGCATGGCTTATTGCGTCGCGGGCTATTAAGCCGATTCGGAAGCTAACTGATACAGCGGGCGGAATGTCGGCTGCTAAACTGGATGAACGGATCGAGCAAGGAGATGAAGATCGAGAGTTTTCCGAATTGATCCAGGTGTTCAATGGAATGCTTGAGCGTTTGGAGAGGAGCTTTCATCAGGCGACTCGATTTAGCGCGGATGCGGCTCATGAGTTAAAGACGCCGTTGACGATCTTGCAGGGGCATTTGGAGCTGGCTTTACAGGAGGCTCCGGACGATAGCGATCAGCAGCGACGACTGGGAATGCTTTTGGATGAAACGCAGCGTTTGCGTGGCATTACGCGTCGTTTGTTGTTGTTGGCTCAAGCCGATGCAGGACAATTGTCCGTAAAGGGCAAACCGATTCGCTTAGCAGGATTGGTTCAAGAAATGATGGAGGATTACGAAATGCAATCTCCTGGTATACGGTTTTCGACTACGATTGATGATGATGCTTCAGCTGTTGCCGACCGCTCGTTTTTGACCCAGATACTACAGAACCTTTTGAGCAATGCATCGAAGTATAACGATGACGAATCACCTTGGATAGATGTGATTTGCGAATCATTGGAGAACGAGATTCGTATTGATATTTCAAACGGAGGAGCGGGCATACCGGAGTCCAATCAGGATTGTCTTTTCAATCGATTCACTCGAGTTGATAGCACTCGAAATCGCGAAGTGGATGGCTTCGGATTGGGGCTCAACCTTTCGCGCGAATTCGCTCGTGCGATGCAAGGTGAATTGGCGCTTCTGGAATCGAGTTCGGACCGGACTTGTTTTCGGCTGACTCTGCCTCTCGGTGGAGAAAGGTAGGGCAGCATCGCCGAGGCTGCAGCAGAACCGTGGGTTTTTATTGAGGCTCCGCTGCGTCCTCGGCGATGCCGCCCTACCTTTTTAGATCGCCGCCTAATACAAACGGGAATGATTTTCGCGCTTGGAATTGCGGCGTAATTTTTCGATAAAGAGCAGCGGTGTTTTTGAATGTTATGAAATCGATGAAGAGTTATTTGGGTAGTGTTTGTTTGCTTGGGTTGTTGGCTATTTTGTCTGGTTGCGTGACAGAGCCGAGCGCTTTGACTGGGGAGAGCCGGAGTTATGGGTATACTTGGCAGCAGGAGCTGGAACTCGGACGAACGAGCGATCAAGGTTTGATTGAGCAGATGGGTTTGTACCCGGATGACGCTTTGGCGAGCTATGTGACGTCGGTTGGCGAAAGCGTGTTGGCCCAGAGTAGTTTAAGGAGGGCTGATACGCCTGAGATTTACCGCAATTTGGAATTTAAGTTTCGCGTGATGGATAGTCCGGTTGTCAATGCGTTCGCTTTGCCAGGCGGGTACGTTTACGTGACGCGAGGATTGCTGGCTCACCTTCAAAATGAGGCTCAGCTTGCGGTGGTGCTCGGACACGAAATCACTCACGTAGCTGCGCGGCATGCATCCCAACAGGCGTTGAAGCAGCAATGGGGGCAGATTGGTTTGGTTGCGGGCGCTGTGATTGGGCAGACGGTTACGGGGAATGAGCAGTTCGCGGATCAATTCATGGGATTGGGTGGAAGCGTTTTTCAGATGCTAACGCTGAAATACGGTCGCGATGCTGAGCGAGAATCGGACGTTTATGGGGTCGAGTATTCGGCGAAGGCTGGGTACGCTATTGGCGAGTCCGCGGACTTTTTCAATTCGCTGGGACGCATTTCGGCCAAAGCAGGACAGAGCTTGCCAAGTTGGCAATCAAGTCATCCTGGCGCGGGAGAACGCGAAGGTAGAATTCGCCAATTGGCGATCGAATGGGGCAGCAAATTCAGCAACCCTAAGGTGGGCGAAGCGGAGTATTTGAATCAAATCGATGGATTAATTGTTGGGGAAAACCCACGCTCGGGAATCGTGATGCGAGGCAAGTTCTATCACCCGGACATGGGCTTCCAGTTTGATCTTCCTTCGGGGTGGAAGGCGAAGAATGAAGCGAGTTCAGTGACGCTAGTTGATCCGACGGGTCGTGGGATATTGGTTTTTAGCGGCGGGAAAGGCGCAACTCCGGAGGAAGCTGCGAGGAATTTCGTTGCTACGTCGAAGATGGAGCCAGTGCGAAGCGGCGAAGTGACGATTGGCGAACGAAAGGGCTATGCGGTCGAAAGTTCTGTCGCGACCTCGAGTGGCAACATGCTAGTGAGAAACGAATTCTTGAACTACGGCGGCGAGGTATACGGCTTTCTGAGCTATTCGAGTGTTGAAGAAATTGAAAAGTATCGCCTAGTATTTTCTAATGTGTCGAAGAGCTTTGGTCAGATTGAGAATTCAGCGATCAAGGAAATCGAGCCAACTAGGTTGAAAGTGATTACCGCTACGAAAGCCGATCGTTTCTCGAATTTTCTCGGAAAGAATTTTCCTTACGGAATGGATGAGAACGACTTGGCGATCATTAATCAGGTCGAATTGAACGCAACCGTTGAAGCTGGTCGAAAGCTAAAGGTCGTAGGGAACTAGATTCGAGTTTTCCGCATTCGAATCGCTGAATAGAGCTCTTTGTAAACGAACACGCTCCCAGGCCTTGCGGCCTGGAAGCGATTCCCACATATAGCAACTGTCTGGTTTTGCGTCAGACACCGCTTTCGATTACACTATGAATGAAAGTTAAAAATTTGGATAAAGGACGTTACTGAGAACGAGGAAAGTAATGGCTTTTAGCCGGGGCGCAGTAATTGGCCGTATCGGTAAGAATTACGATACGAGTTTGATTATTGGACAGACTTTCGGCAAATTGGATGAAGGTTTTGCAAACTGTCCAGAAATGGGTAGCTTTCCGTAATAGGTTTTAGGAGAAATTTTTCTCGTACGCTCATGTCATCCGAAAACGAAATCGATCCGAGAAGCCGCTTTATTCAGCTGTTCATGTCTCATGAAAAGCAGATCTATCGCTACATCCTCTCGCTCATGCCGCATTCTCAAGATGCGCAGGACGTGTTGCAGGAAACGGCGATCGCTCTCTACAATAAGATTGAGGACTACGATACGACTCGACCGTTTGCTCCATGGGCATTTCGATTTGCTTATCACATGACGCTTAAGCACCGGGAAAAATCGAGCCGTTGGCATCGTTTTCTCGATGATAATTTGAT
>JAPKDW010000450.1 GCA_028822375.1 Opitutaceae bacterium
AAGGGATTTATACTGGCCCTCATTCGACAAATCGGTTTACTTCAATCACCGAGATGAATTCGGCTAGCTAACCAAAGAAAGATCATGGACCTAGATCAAATTATCATTTTTCTGATTATCGGTGGCGTCGCAGGCTGGCTAGCTGGTCTTATCTTTAAAGGAGATGGATTCGGAATCCTTGGAAATATCGTTATTGGCGTTCTAGGGGCAGTACTTGGCGGACGGCTCTTTGGCATCCTTGGAATTTCCTTTGGAGGCGAAACCATCGCCCCCGTAATAACCGCCACTGTCGGCGCGATCGTTCTACTCTTCCTAATCGGGTTAGTAAAAAAGGCCTGACTTTCAGCAAAAAACGGTAGCCAGCATCGCATTTCGATTCAAGAAACACGTTTTCGAAAGCTCCAGCGACAAAAAAAGACCGCTTTTTGGCCGTCTCTTTTTCCGTATTCGAAAAATCAATTCGTTCTTATTGAACTTCAATCGGTACGGCCACTAGGTATTCGCCCCAGCTTAGATTCATATGAGCTTTTGTATCCGACAGCGAATCGAAATCGATCGTGAACCGCTCTGTAAAATCACCATTCCCCATCGGTACATTAGTGCGAGCCACATCTTGAGTTTTGTCGTATTGCGTTCCCCAAGACATCTTTGAATTGATGATGATCGTCATTTCGTTTCCGCCAGAAATCGTGTAGATCGAATAAGTGCCCGCGCTAACAGCCTTATCCCCCACTTTCACGTCGCTTGAAAAGGTAATCACGGTCGATTCATTCGCTCCAGTCCTCCAGACTCTTCGGACGGGAACCAATGCCTCGACTCCACGACCCTTGAGACCAGGACGGCCGTAAGTCACGGAAACGACCGTCGTGCCAATCGTTTGGCTAATCGCTGCATTCGGACTAGGACGGGCCTTCTTTCCCCCGCGATCCTGGGCTACTGCGAGCGAGCTCGCTGCAAATAATGCAATTAAAGATACTATTCCAATTCGTAAGATAAATTTCATATAAGGTATAACGTAGGGTTAACTGACCTGCAATGGTCTGCCTCATGCTCAAGGCAAAGTCAAAATCTAATGATAAGACGAATCATCTTAGCCGGAATCTCCGGCAAGTCGCTGCCATTCCCGGTCAGCTTTTTCAATCAAGTCAGGTTCCTCGGTTTTGTTCAGTTTATCTGCTCGAAGCAACTGGACTTATTTAACAATCTCTAAGCCCGCGTTCCGAAACGATAGATTGTCTTCGAGCGATAAGTCTCGCCTGGATTAAGACGGGTTGACGGGAAAGCAGGGTGATTCGGCGAATCTGGATAATGCTGAGTCTCCAAGCAAAATCCACTGCGACGACCATAGACCGTATTGCCCTTGCCGGCAATGCTTCCGTCCAGGAAATTTCCACTGTAGAACTGAACGCCTGGTTCAGTCGTAAGCACCTCCATCGTTCTCCCCGACACTGGCTCACGAACCGAAGCTCCAAGCTCCAGTCTTCCCGGCGTTTCCTTGTTCAAAACGAAATTGTGATCATAGCCTCCACCGCGCTCGAGTTGAACGTCCTCAGTAGCTATTTCCTTTCCAATCGCTTTGCGTGATCGAAAATCAAAAACCGTTCCAGCAAGCGGAAGCATCTCCCCTGTTGGAATCAAACCTCCATTTACAGGAGTCATAACATCCGCATTCAACTCCAACTCGTGCTCGACGATCGATCCAGAGTCGTGACCCGCCAGATTGAAATAGCTATGCTGAGTCAGGTTCACGATCGTCGGTTTATCGGTGGTCGCTTCGTA
>JAPKDW010000176.1 GCA_028822375.1 Opitutaceae bacterium
GGAATCAATCCTGACATCGAACCCACGTTAATGATGGATCCCCCATCCGCTTGTCCGATCATATGCTTGCCGAAAATCTGACTCGAAGCAAAGACCGAACGAATGTTTAGATCGAGAAGCGATTGAAACTCTTCATCCGATATGTCGAAAAACGGCGTCGCGGAATTACCACCAGCTCCATTGACGAGAATATCAACTTTGCCGCTCCGCTCCAGAATCGTATTTTTCACGGATTCGATCGAATCGCGATTAGTCGCCTCCAGAGGCAAAAAGCTAGCAGACCCGCCTTGAGATTCAATCTGGGCGATACGAGCCGCCGCTTTCTCAGCGCTTCTTCCAAGCAAATAAACCTCAGCTCCAGCGCCAGCCAAACCCTCGGCCATCGCGCCGCACAATACTCCCGTACCACCGCTCACGACAGCTATCTGACCCTTTAAGCTAAACAAGTTTTCAATATAAGATGACATAATAGAGTTCTCTAATTAAACGTTAATCGATTTGAGCTCTGCTAGCGACCAAGCTGGTAGACCGCACTCCGCAGACAATTCTCCAAAAGCCGCAACTTCCGCTTCGGAAAACAATAAACCACCATGCTCTTCAGTGAGCTTCGCCGTGTCTGCCTCCATTTGGCCCGGCAGAAGGCAACGTTCATTTCCATGTCCGAGAATATCCCCGATCACCGCCTTTACGTTGGCAGCCTGGTCTCGTCCCTTAGCGAAAGCGCCACCTGAGATCGCATCCGGATGAATCACTTGAAAGAAAAAACAAGGAGTGCGTTTTTCGCCGTCCTCCTCATTCCAGCGACTTCGAATAGTCGGTAGCGATCCGCCGATCAACCCGGCAACCAATTCATTTACCATAGACAGTCCATAACCCTTATGAGCGCCAAACGGCAGTAACGATGAAGCTTTAAATGGATCCTGTGTCACATTGCCTTCAGCATCAACTGCAGCATCAGCCGGCAAAGCCATGCCTTCGCGCTTGAACTGCTCCACGCGTCCCATTGCGATAACCGATGTAGCCCAATCGACGACAATAGGATAGCCAATCGCCTCCGTCGTCGGAAACCCCCACGAATGAGGATTCGTACCCAAGGTAGGAAATTTGCCTTTGAACGGAACGACTTCAGCCAAAGCTGCGGTACAATTAGTATAAGCGATATAACCGCGGCGAGCTGCCTCGATCATATAACCGCCACCCCAAAGATAGTGAAATGCATTATCAACGGCAACAATACCTACGCCATGAATATCGGCCATGCGTATACATTCTTCCAAGGCGCGGTATGCGGTCGATTGTCCAAGCTTTTTTTGAGCGTCCCAAATCTTAACTGCTGAAAAGCGTGACTCCTTCTCGATGATCTCAGCGCCGGGCACGCAACCCTGAGAGCCGCTTCCAAAAGCTTCATCCAAGTGTAATGCCTTGATCGCGTTATGGGTACGAATCCCGTGCCTAGCTGCTTCAGCTGACAAGCGAGCAGCGTCATTCGACTCCTCGGCCGTGAAGCCGCGCTTGGCATATGCCGCGGCGACGAGTTCGTTATGATCCTGTACGGGTACTATAAAATATTCTGTAGACATCGTTCTTTTAGAATTTGTTTGACTGAGCCAAAGGAGCTTCGCCGTTTAGGAAACGAAGCAAGTTTTCTGTCGCCATCGTCGCTTGCCGAATAACCGACTCATGCGTGCGCGATCCGATATGACTCGTGATTACGGTATTTGGAGCGGTAAGCAATGGATGGTCGGCAGGTGGCGGCTCAACATCCAGCACGTCGGCTCCGTAGCCACCGATTTTCCCGGAATGCAAGGCCTCGCTCATGTCCTCCGTGATAACCAGTTCACCCCGAGCGCAATTCAGAACAATAGCCCCGTCGCGCATCTCAGCAATTTTTTCCTTATTGATCATCCCGCGTGTTTCGTTCGAAAGGAAACAGTGAAGCGACACAACATCGGAATTCACTAAAACATCGTCCATCGATTCGCATCGTCCTACGCCGTGCTGCTCGGCAAACGCTTCGTCCCAATAAATATCGTATGCAATGACCTTCATGCCAAACGCGTTTGCGCGAATCGCGACTTCCTTGCCAATACGTCCCAAGCCGACGATTCCAATCGTTTGACCCATGATTTCGTGACCCGTGAGCCGAAGCCATTCACCGTTCCGAGCTGCGGCCGCGGTCGTAACAATATGCTTCGTAATGCCGATCAACAGTCCGAATGTATGCTCTGCAACGGTGGTATGATTAACCCCCGGCGTAAACAACACCGGAATCTTTTGGCTAGTCGCATAGTCTACATCGATCTTGTCCAAACCAATTCCATACTTACTGATCACCTTCAATCGTGGAAGCGACTTATCAATGACCGCTTGAGTGATCCCATCGTCTCCGCAAAGAAAACCATCGAAATCGCCTGCGAGCTCTAACATGCGTTCTTCCGTCAAAGGTCCGCGTTCGCGAACGATCTCCCAGCCATGCGTGGCCAGAAGGTCGTGATGCGGACCCGGAGTATCCTGATAACTCGTGGTCGTAAGTAATATTCTCATAATAATGAATCAGTACAAAATTCGCTATTTTCGAACCGGTCCGACCGACTCGCCCTCAACCACCTCTGGTTTAACTTTCAAGTGATTATCGGTTGTTTCTCCAGTTCCGTCTATTCCACCCAACAGCAAATCCACAGCCTCTGTTGTTGAATAGTCGATACACTGATCGATGCTCGCCAAAGTTGGGTGCAGATGAGACGATACGTCCATATTATCGAAGCCCATTACAGACACGTCGTTTGGAATCGAAACGCCATTTTCCTGTAAACATCCCATAGCTCCGATTGCCACCTGGTCGTTAATCGCCATAATCGCAGTGCAATCGAGCGTGCTCTCGATAAAGCGAGAAGCCAAACGCCTCCCCCCTTCGTAATTCATTCCATCGAAAGCGTCATCGGAGACGGTCACCACGTCTTTCCCCCACTCTAGCCCCAATTTCATAGAAGCGCCCTTCAGGGCTTTCACTCTCTCGGTTCCATAAATGATGTCATCGCGAATACCGAACAAGGCAATCTTTCGATGCCCCAGTTCAAATAACTTCTCCATCGAAAGCGTCATCGCATATTCCCGATCTAGACTGATTTGAGGCAAATTCACTTTCGAAAACGGATCGATCGCAACAATAGACAAAGACGAATTCTCGCAAATCCCTTCTACCAAACTCAAATTCTCGTCATGCGGTCCACCAACAAAAATAATGCCTTCAACTTTAAGGGATTGAAAATGTCGGATAACTTGGCGCTCAGCTTCAGCATCATTTTCAATCAACTCGATAATGGCCCGATACCCTTTTCCCCATAAGGTCTTTTGCACGGCGATCAATTTCTTGGAGAAGACCGGAGTCCCGAAGGTTTGAAAGCAAACCCCAACAACACCCGTTTTTCCACCACGCAAACCGCGAGCCAATGGATTCGGGCTGAACCCCAATTCATTCATTGCCTCCTTTACGCGATCCACAGTCTCGGTCTTAACGCCAGGGTGCCCATTCAAAGCACGTGAAACAGTCCACCTCGACAATCCCAAATATTGGGCCAATGCCAGTGTTGTATTCACCTTCTGGGACTGCTTTAAAGCACACATTCCGCGCTTTTCACACACGTGTTTGGAAAATGCAATATCTAAATAATCCAGCTACTGAAAACCTATCGATTCGCCATCGAAATCATTAATACTGGAACGCAGCCAAACGAGCGAGCAATCGATCGGCCTCACATCTTAGTTCAACTCTCTGCCCGCGCTAACGATCGACGCAGCCTACGCCGAATCGCCGTTCTTTGTCACGTATTGTATGCACGCGATTCACCAGATCCTCGATTGTATCCAAATAATAGGGATCGATTGAAACCTCAATAGATACCCCGCACCAAGGCCTCGATCTCCGATCCATAAAGAGCTTTCAAATCCGCATGAAGCGATTCGCCCAATACCGGCAAATCGGAAACGCGCGCATTCCCCTCAGCCTGATCAACGCGCGTCGCTCCGGGTATAACGGTCGTAACCGCATCGAAATCAAGAATCCACCTAAGAGCCATTTCCGCCAAGCTCATTCCCTCGGGAGCCATCGAGCCCAGACGGTCAGCAAGCTCGACGCCCTTTTCGAAAGGAACTCCCGCAAAGGTCTCGCCCACATTGAATTTCTTGCCATCCCGGTTGAAATTGCGGTGATCGTTTTCACCGAAAACCGTTTTCGCTCCGAATTTGCCGGACAAAACTCCGCTCGCCAAAGGCACGCGAGCGATGATACCCACCTGCTTGCGCTTAGCTTTAGCGAATAGCGAATCGATCGGTTTCTGACGGAATAGATTGAAAATGATCTGCAACGAATAAAGCCCGGGACAATTCTCCAAAAGCATATCCGCTTCTGCTACAGATTCGACACTAGCTCCAAACTGACGAATCTTTCCTTCTGCAACGAGCTGACCAAGCCATTCGTAAACCTCCCCCGAACGCATCACTTCCGGCGGCACGCAATGCGTCTGAACTAAATCCAAGGCCTCTACATCCAAACGCTTAAGCGAATCCTCGATCCGACTCCGAATCGCCGTTTTCGTATAAGCATCTGGATACACATCGCCTCGTCCCACTTTCGTCGCCACGAACGGAGCATCGCCATCAATCGATTTCAGGAATCGCCCAATAATACGTTCGCTGCGGCCTTCTCCATAAACATCAGCCGTATCGAAAAACGTCACACCTGCGTCGTACGAAGTACTCAATATACTCAAAGCGGTTTCATCATCCACGTGTCCCCAATTGCCGCCAAGCTGCCAACAGCCCAGACCAATTTCGGAAACACTAGATCCATTTTTGGCAAACGCTCGATAATTCATAGGCTTCAGCTTCTAATCGCTACCTCGCGCAAGGAAAGCCTTAATTGCTCGCCAGATCGTTCAAACGTAACCATTCCGGTCTTCCGGTCGTCTTTCGTAAGACATGAAGAAACTCCCGAATTCGCTCTTTCTGTCACTTCTACTACTGTCGTTTTTAATCTCTCCATCGCCGAAACTAAATGCCCAGCGCGCGAATCAAGGAATGGGCCCGCTTCTCGATCTGGCCACCGCAAAACCCGGTGACACTATCCCAAGCGATCTAGCGATCTACACTGCAGGAGGATCGAAAACCACCCTCGCCCAAATCGCCAGCGACAAACACACCGTACTCGTTTCCGGCTGCTTGACGTGCCCCATTTTCCATCGCTCCTACCCCTCCGTCGAAGCGGTTTACGCCGACTATAAAGACAACGAAAAAGTCCAGTTTTTCTTTATGTATAAATCCCTAGCTCATCCTGAGCTAAATGGATATGTGCAAGCAGCTACGCTAGAAGAGCGTCTCACCCACATAGTAGAAGCCAAACGCGTCCTCGGGACCACTATCCCATGGCTTTGCGATGGCATGGATAACGCCGTTCGACACGCGCTTGGCATGGGCCCCAATACTCAGATTGTCATAGACCCTAGCGGAAAGATAGTACACGCTCTCGACTGGAGCGACGGCGACGTCCTTCGGAAAGAACTCGTAGAAAAAGTCGGCCCCAGCGAAACCACGACCCGAGTCGCCGATCTTAAATTCAATCGCGGAAGACCCTACAGAGAACAACGATCCTACGCCAAAGGCATCCTCGAAAAGCCAACATTCAGCTCAGAACTCATTCCTGTAAAAATCACCCCTATCGACTCCGCCGACAGCCCGCTCTACGTGAAGCCTCGCCTCGAAGTCGACCAGAACGTGCTAAGTAAAGGGGAAGGCGAACTCTATCTAGGCTTCTTTTTAGATCCTATTCACCATGTTCACTGGAACAATTTGGTAGCCCCCTTGAAATACGAGCTCATTCTTCCCGACGGTACCGTGATCTCTCCAGCAACCGCATCGGCTCCCGCTATCGAACAAGAAACTGACAGTGACCCTCGAGAATTCGGTTTATCTGTATCGAAATTAGGCGACGTCAAAACTGCCGAGCTAGCCATTCATTATTACGCATGCAGCGACGAAGAAGGCTGGTGCCGAGCGGTCACTCAAAAATACTCCATCGCCTTCGAACGCGATCTTGATGGTGGCGGAACAAACGGACGCTCCTTTCGCGTAAACAACGCAGGCGGACGCCAACAAGGCCCCGGCGGCAGACAACCCAGAGGTAGACCTCCGCAAGGTGGAGGCCAAGATATGAAAAGCCGTATCCTCGAAATGGATTCAAATAGCGATGGCCTAATTACCCTCGACGAAGCTCCCGAACAGATGCGGGAACGATTCGCCGACATGGACCAAAACGGAGACGGTCAACTTGATGGCGAAGAAATCGATCAAATGGTTCAACGACGAGGGCCGCAAGGCGGAGGTCGAGGAGCAGGTGGACCAGGAAGACGCCCTGGAGCTCAGCAACCCGGACAAGGCAATACTGCTTCCATCAAGGAACGCATTCTCGAATCGGACGCCGACGGCGACGGAAAAGTCACGCTCGAGGAACTACCGGAACAAATGAAACGCCGCTTTGAGCAAATGGATGCCAATAGCGATGGCTTCGTCGACGAAGCCGAAATCGACACCATGCTACAAAACCGTCCAACTCAACCAGGCGGAAGACGTCCCGGGCAAGGCCCTGCGAGAGGCCAAAGACGCCCAGGCGGCCCAACTGCTTAAAAAATAGCTTTCTCGCGATTCGATTTCGATTGCAGCCATTGAAGCCCCAAGTCCGTATTATTGGGATCAATCCCCTGCAATCATGAAACCAAAATCCATCCGAATCTACATCAAGCCGTTCTGCGGCTGGTGCCACGAAGCAATCGACTGGCTAAACGCGCATGGCTTCAAATACACCAAGCTCGATGTCACCTCCGATCGCTCTGCCGCTAAGGAAATGAAAGACCTTACCGGTCAAACGAAGGCCCCAAGTATGGATATTGACGGAAATATCCTTGCCGACTTCGACACGCAGGAACTCGAAGGATTTCTCAAAAAATTAGGAATCAAGTACTAAGCGCTCAAACGCCTCGCAACAGGGGAGATAACAACGGTTCTCGCTTGTTACCGACCTAAAGGTTCCTATACTCCGTCATCAGCCTCGGCTATACGCGTCTTGAAACTGAAGACTGGCAGGAAGTAACGATTCCAAACAAAAAAACCTGATAAAAACAGAAATACCCCCTTTTTTTTTTCCGATCGTCTCAGGAACAAGCGACCATTCTTCAGGCCTAACGCACTACCACTTGCTAGCCCCTCAACTGCCAAAGAAAATTCCATGCGCATTCTAAAGAAAAAATCCTGGGAGCTCCCAGACTCCGCAGCAACCTCGGAACGCGATTACATTAATCGCCGCCGTTTCCTTAAAGCCGTCGGTCTCGGATCGGGAGCTCTGCTCGGACATTCGATCGCCAATGCGGCCACTGTTGGATTTCCCTCCCCGCTAAATAGCGCCTACAAGCTCGAAGGCTTAGAGCCTACGCCGTACGATCTGGTAAAGGGCTACAACAATTTCTACGAATTCACCACCGACAAAGGCGACGTTCAGGAACTCGCCAACCAAGGCTGGAAAACCGAACCTTGGGAAATCGAAATCAAAGGCCACGTAGACAAGCCGATGAAACTCGATGTTAACGAATGCATAACCAAAGTCGGGGGTATTGAACAAAGGGTCTACCGCATGCGCTGCGTCGAAGCTTGGTCGATGGTCATCCCCTGGGACGGCTTTCAACTGAGCAAACTTATCGATCTCGTCCAGCCGACAGATAAAGCGAAATACGTCAAATTCACATCTTTCCACGACCCCAAGTCCGCTCCCGGTCAAAAAGGCGGTGGGATCGACTGGCCTTACGTCGAAGGTCTCACGATAGAAGAAGCCCGAAATGAACTCACTTTGCTCGCCACCGGAATCTTCGGAAAACCTATTCCCAATCAGAACGGCGCGCCCATCCGCTTGGTCGTTCCCTGGAAGTACGGGTTTAAAGGCATAAAATCGATTTCGAAAATCGAGTTTGTCACCAAGCAGCCTCTCAATACTTGGCAAGCGCTTCAATCTCGGGAATACGGTTTCTACGCCAACGTCAATCCAGAGGTCGACCATCCTCGTTGGTCTCAAGCAAGCGAACGCATTATTGGTTCGGGGTTCTTTAGTAGCCGCAAGGACACGCTTATGTTCAACGGATACAGCGAGCAAGTTGCCTCGCTTTATAAAGGCCTGGACCTGAGACGCAATTTCTAGTTCGCGACGCTGCTCCCAATACTATGAACGGAATCGCGCGATTTCTCAAAAAGAAGTGGGTCCTCTACACCCTTCTCCTCACGCCGATACTCTACCTATTGCTTCCCCAAGCGCGGTCCGAGACTGAATTCCAGGCAGATCCGGCTAAGTACCTTCTCGAATATATCGGCCTCTCGGCTACGATCTTATTCGTTATCGCGCTTATGATCACTCCGCTAAGGAAGGTTTTTCCAAAATCTCCGATCATAAAAGCATTCGCCTTTCATCGACGCCAAATCGGAGTCAGCGTATTCATATATGCGCTACTTCATTTATTAATTTATTTTGCTTACACCGGCAGCTGGTCAGGATTCGTTAAAGACTGGGAAAAGCTCTTCATCCTTTCGGGAATCATCGCCTTAATCCTGCTTTTGGTCCTGGCAGTCACCAGCAACAATCGATCGGTTCGAGCTTTGGGCGGAAAGCGCTGGAAACGCATTCACCGGCTAGTATACGCGATTATGTTTCTCTTAATCTATCACCAAGCGACCCAAGAGAAAACAGGCTACCAGGAAACCGCCAAAATATTCGCTCCGCTTCTCATTCTTCAAGCCTACAGAATTGGCCTATACGGAAAACGCTCTCTCGATCAGCGGTCGAATGACAAGTCGTAATCGGCAATCCGCTACTCGCAGAGATGCATTGCAATCGGTCGGCTTGGCAACACGATCATCAATCAAACTCTCACCCCAGTTTAATTAACCCCAACTATCGAATATAATGAATCGAAAAAACGCTACCGACTTCCCCCAAGAGCTTCTAGATATCTACGATGAATACGTACACGGAATCATCGATCGCCGTCTGTTTTTTAGCAAAGCCGCCAAATTTGCGGTAGCAGGCGTCACTGTCGCTGCATTAGTCAACTCACTCAGCCCACACTATGCTTGGGCAGAACAAGTGTCCCAAAGCGATACGCGACTGAAAACCGAATACGCTAGAGAGTGAACAACCAATCAACAGCAAGCATGTTGTCACTCAGAGGATCACAAACTTTGCGATTGAAGGATGGGAACGATGGTTGGAAGAAGAGCTGGAAGGTGAGGAGACAGTCATACCAACCGTCAAAGCTACCGAATGTCGGAGATGCACCAA
>JAPKDW010000177.1 GCA_028822375.1 Opitutaceae bacterium
TTCCCTGAGACTTTTGTCGCTAATGTCGCCTCAGTAGAAATTGCCTTTGATGAACACGTAGGTTTCGTAGCTCGCTCCATTTTCCGATTCCTTGTGCTTATTGTAGCCCGTGGAAGCTTCGGAGTCCACGAATACGCGCGCGACTTTGGCCGCAAACGAATCGCTCGTTAGGAATGGAGCCAAAATCAAAGAGGCAATTGAAAGCGTGCGTGTCATTTTCAAGGTCTTCGGTAGCGGATTGCTGTGATGTGCGTTCATTTCGATTGTATCGGAAATTTGCGTTAACGGATCTGATTGATAATTTTTGTGGGAATGGTCGCTTGCCGCGTAAAACGTGCAATATCAAAATTTCACTAATCCTAACCACCTAACGTTCGAAATTGGACGAAGTTACGTGTAGATATGGTTTTTGGAGGAAGGAAAGGAGTGAGAAATGCACTCGTTTTGATCGAAGTTTGGCGATCAGAAGGAGAACTCACTCGGGTTTACTTCAGCTACCATTTTTGTTGAATGTGAATGGCTGGGAGACTTCTACGATGACTTTACGGCCTTTTTTCGTAGGAGGCGTGAAACGCCATTGCTCGAGAGCGTCTTGCGCGGCTTCGAGTAGCCTAATGTCGATTTTACCTTCTGTTCGATTGATATGTGGCAGGCGAACATATCCTTCGGTGTCTATGTAGAAGCTGAACACGCCTGTCGTGTTATCGTGTTTGTCAATCAGGTTTTGGGACACGATTGGATTAACGGATTTGATCAGTTCCGGATAGGTATCAAGGTCGTCAAAATTCGCGGTTTCGATTCTTTCCAGAGAGCTCGATCTGCCTTGGTTCCCCCTTAGATCCGATATGCCGGAGCTTATGTCCAAAGAGATTATATCCCCTCGGGCGCGAAATGTGATGTCGATCGCGCCAATTATCGAAATGGGTTTTCCCTTCCAGATCGGGGAGGCGAATTTCCATTGACCGACTACTTTTTCTACTGCCTCGGCGAAATTTTTATGGCTTGCCTGAGTAACGAGCCAGTCACGTAGTTCGCCGGTATAGTCGATGTCCACTTGGATTGTGACATGCCCCCAGTTCATACCTTTGCTTCGCAGGGATTGGGGGAATATGGGGTCCCGAACCACTTTGAACTGAAGGTCTACGCCATCGCCGGTCAGGTTGTAGTCGTACGCAGGATCCACTTCCGTTTCGCTACCGAATGCAGCGGGCGAATAAAGCAAGACGACTGATAGAATGGCGATAAATGCTTTCATGGCTTTAGGATGCTTTCCCTCTAAAGAGGACAAAAAAATTATCCACGTTTTTTGCGAAAATGCAACTTAGAAATAAATTCAGTTGCCGATTGATTGGCTGCGTTTGTCGCCTTCGATTTTCAATCGGATTCCGATTATCGCAGCGATACAGCCGCCGAGGGAATTGCCTAGGAGGTCAAGATGGCTTGGACTTCGTGAAGGAAGGTAGATTTGAGCATATTCGATCGCGAAGCTGAGGATGAAACAGGCCAGGACGACGCCAATGAACTGGAGTGTTCTGTTGTTGAGTTCTCGGCCTATGAATAGGAAGAAAACCAGACCGATTGGAATGAAGCCGAACAGGTTTAAAATCGTATCCTGGTATTGGCTTGATCGGTTGGGGTCCCAATCGGAAAGGGGAGCGAATCGTTTGAGTTGAATCGGTTTGAACCTGAAAGGCGTCTGTAGGGCAAATGCCTCGGATCGCAGGTTTGGGATCGTGGTGTCTTTGGAGTTCTGAAAGGAGTATTCGATCAATGGATATATGCTCCCACTTCGAATCTCCTGCGGATTGACCTGTTGATCGAATATAGCGAGTCGGTTCATCTCGCCAATCCAGTATTGTTCCCCGCTCGCGCTGGAGCCTAGGACGATCTGAGCGGTGGTCGAAGCGTCGGGGTCGATTAAAGTGAAACCGGGCTTTCGTTCCGCAAGGACTTCGTTGACGTAGATGAAAGCGTCAGTTTCGGAAGAGCTGATAAGGAGCGAAACCGTTTCTCCGTTTTCGAGACAGTCTCTTAGGCCGATCTCGCGATAGGGTCTATCCGACGACGAAGCGGAGCGTCGGCTTCGGACGGTAAGGTGGGACTGCCATTGAGCGACCATTAGAGGCGGTTGCGTGCCGGCGTCGTGAAGCTGGATGAGGGTTCCGAGACCATCGGGTTTTCTGGTCGGTGTCAGCTCGAGTAGTATGCTTATGGGCTGTTTTTCCGCAAGTGACAGCGAATCTAGAGTATAGGCAATTGCTCGTTGGCTGGATTCGCCTTCGATACTACTTTGATTGAAGCTGAGACCGTTCGTCTTTGAGGCGAATTCTAGGTCGTTGCGCGAAATGAAATTGAATGGTTTGGCACCGAAATAGACGGTCACGATCAGGATCGCAACGGATAGGCATACGGTCAGTTTACGTGGACGGGAATCTGAACTTCCTTTGGAAAGGAAGTCTAAAAGCGTATTCAAATAGTGATCTATGCGTTTGCTTGGCATGAATGCGGTTGTTTTAGATGAAACGACATGATCGGCGCTTCAAGTGTAATTCGATTTCGATCATTCGGTTTGGGGGAGTCTGGATTCGCGGAATTTGCTTCCAATGGTCTGAGAGCTCAGCTCTTATGCCGGTTTCGACGGTTCAAACCCATTCTACATGTTTCAACGGGCAAAATTCTTTCTTCGTAAACACGTTCTCGCTACTTTCGTAGGCGTCTGTTTCGCCAATGCGCTAGTGGTTCTCATTAGCGGCTGCAGTTCACGAGATGAGAGCGATAAAAGCGTTTCCGTAGAACCGGTTGCTGAGGCAAAGGTCTATCCTAAGCATGACGACTGGAGTCTGGCGGAGACCTGTCGGCAGTGTCATGTTAAGGAGTATGACGACTGGCTGGGAAGTCACCATCAATTGGCCCATCGGAGAATCGATCTGACGAGGGATGCAGAGGCATTTTCGGGAGTTACGACGACGGATGAGGCTGGACGCGTGTTCGATTTGCTGGCGGATGGGAATACCTTCGGCATATCCGAATCGGGAGCAGGACTGCCAAGCGAAGTGAGCGCAGTGATCGGAGAAACGCCGATTCAGCAATTTCTCGTACCGTTTGAAGGCGGGCGATTTCAAATCCAGGAGATGACCTGGGATCCTCATGAAAAAGAGTGGTTCAATGTCTTTGGCAACGAGGTGCGCGACACGGGCGACTGGGGGCACTGGAGTCAGCAGGGCATGAATTGGAATTCGAATTGCGCCTGGTGCCACATGACGGATTACAAGAAGAACTACAATTTGGAGACAAACGAGTACGCGAGTACCTGGGAAATCGAAGCGATCTCGTGCATCCAGTGTCATTCGGATATGGAGCATCACGTAGCGGCTGCTCGAGCTGGCGATTATACGGAACGCGCTGAGATTCCGAATATTCAATTGGCTATGGATAATTGCGCTAGCTGCCACGCTCGCCGCGAGGAGTTGACTGACAGTGGGTTTCACGCGGGTGAAAAATTTGACGAGCATTTCCGTCTGGTGCTTCCGGATTTGCCGAATGCGTACTTCGTGGATGGCAAGACCAATGAGGAGGATTATGTTTTCGCATCTCTTAAATTGAGTCGAATGGGGCACAAGGGAGTTAGTTGCTTGGATTGTCACAATCCTCATTCGCATGAAACGATTTTGCCTATTGAAGACAACTCGCTGTGTCTTCGTTGCCATAGCGCTGGTTTAAATGAAGCGAAGATTATCGATCCGATTACTCATTCGAATCACCAGGCCGATAGCGCGGGTAATCAGTGTGTGACATGCCATATGCCGCATCGAGATTACATGCAGCGAGATCCGAGACGCGATCACGGTTTCACAATACCAGACCCGCAATTGACGATCGATTACGATGTCCCGAATGCCTGCGCGGCTTGCCATGCGGACCAATCGCCGGAGTGGGCTCGAGATGCTGTTGAGAAATGGTATCCGGAGTCCGAGCGCAGGGATGCTCTGCGGGATCGAGCTGGAGCGCTGCACGCTTACTATAACGGCGATGGAAACGCTTGGACTGATGTGCATCGCTTATTGCAAACCGAAGAGAACGTGTATTGGAGATCTACCTACCTGAGGATTCTTGGAGCGATGGCTCCCGGTACGCCGGAAAGTTTGGACGCGGCCCTTGCTGGATTAAAATCGGAATCTCCAGTCGAAAGAGAATCAGCCATGCGAATTCTCGGAAATCGGAATGATCGATTGGCTGACGTGCAAAAGGGATTAAATGATTCGTCGCTCCTGGTTCGGAACCAAAGCGCGGATACGCTTTCGTCGATGTTCAATCCGAATCAGAAGGCATTTAAAGAATGGAAAACCTACGCGGAAGTAAATTCGGACCGTCCTGCTGGCGCCTTGCGTCGAGCGGAGCTGGCGATTCAGCAAGGCGACCTTTATCTGGCGAGGCAACTTGCGGAGCAGGCGGCGAGTTTCGATAAGAACAATGCGCACCTGCTTTATGACATTGCTATCATGTTCGCCCGAATTGGCGACGTTAATGGAGCGCTTTATAAAATCGAAAAAGCCAAGCAACTGGATAACTCAATTGGATTGCTTTGGTTTGGCGAAGGACTTTTACACGCGGAAAACGGTGATACTATGAAGTCGATCGAAGCGATGGAACAAGCGGTCGCAAGGGACGAATCGCAGGATCGCTGGTGGTACAATTTGGGAGTTGCTTACATGCAGACCAACCAAGCGGAAAAAGCTCGGAATGCGTTAATCCAGGCAGTGCAACTAAACCAAACCGAGATGCAGTATCAGCAGGTTTTAGGTCAATTGATGCAGCAACAGCAACAGCAACAACAGCAGTAGGGGAAGCCGACCGCTATTTTTGGAAAAGCCCTTTGATGAAGCTCATGTCTTCGGGGCTTAACGCGCGTTCTGCTGCATGAAGGTTGCAGGACACTTGCGCTTCGTTTCGAAATCCAGGGATGACGCAGGCAACGTTTGGAAATTTCAATACGTAGCGTAAGGCAATGCTGGAAAGATCTTCAGTTGTATCCCCAAAACGTTTTTTGAGCTTTTCCAATAGTGGCCCAAGGCGTTCTAACGAAGAAGCTGAGAATTTGGGATTCCCGCTTCGATGATCGCCAGATTCGAAAACCGGAGGATCCGCGGCATCATACTTATCAAGCAGCAAACCTTGGTTGAGTGGACTGAAGGCGACGAACGACAAATGATTCTTTTCAAGCATTTGTCCGACTATGCTTGTCGGTTCGATGAATTTCGTATCCATGGCGTGGGCCCAACTTTGGAGTACGGTAGGTTGAACGACTGGGACTATTTTTTCGAATCGCGATGAGCGATAAGCCGATTGGCCGATAAGACGAATCTTACCTTCTTGCTTTAAAGCCTGCATTGTTTCCGCAGCTTCGGCTAGGTAACAGTCGTTCTTTCCGAAATTGTCATGGTGCAGGTAATAGATGTCGAGATAATCGCGTTTTAAATTGGCGAGCGACTGCTCGCATTGACTTCGAATATTTTCTGCCTGGTAAGCGTGAAGCGCATTGCCTTGAAGGTAGCCGACTTTTGAAGCTATGACAAAATCTCCGGTCTTAAGTCCTAGGTTTTCGAATACTTGAGCCAACCGTCTTTCGGCAACTCCATTGCCGTAGACGTCCGCATTGTCGAAGTGGTTGATTCCGGCGTCTACTCCTTTTTTAACAGCCGCTTGAATTTCCTCTAAATCGACACTCGCCCAACCGGAAGAATGTCCGTTTTTCCAATTGAGCCCGCCTATAGTCCAGCATCCGAGACTTATCTCGGAGACTTCGATATCGCTAGGTCCGAGTCTGCTGTAATTCATTCGAGCTCCTTAGCCACGGTTATTTTGCGGGAACGAGGCGGAAGATGCTGCCTTTGGCTCTCGTATATAGATCACGAGTGAACGAATCTGATCCTCGCTTAGAGCAGCTTTCCAAGGAGGCATGCCAAATTCCGGAAATCCATCTCGGATAGACTTGGCGATATCCGTATCGGTCGATCCGCGCTTCCAGATATCATCGATAAGCGACTGGCCGGAGCCGCCTTCGAGTTGCTTGCTATGAAAGCTCGCCCAAGTGGCTTGGTAGAGTTCATCGACTTTGCCGCTGCCGATTCGGTTTTGGGCATTGGAGACGAGCGTCGCGCTGATGGTTGCGAATAGGGCGACTGTTTTAATGGGGGTCATATAATTCGGATATTGAAATTGTTGACCTTAGAGTTCTACGGCCGTGAGTGGTTGTGGGTCGATGACCTTGAGCTCCGGATTGCCTTCTGAAAGCGCTTTGGCGAACCATGCGCGTGCTCCACTGTCTCCGTGTGTAAGTACGATGGTCTTTGGATTGGCTTTGAGGGCGAAGTCTAGGAGCTCCTCTCGATCGGCGTGTCCGCTCATTTCGAAACGTTCGATCTGAGCGCGAATGGGTGTTTGGTAATCGATAACTTCAAACACGAAGGTATCGCCAGGGTTCGCTTCTAAAAGTTTACCGCCAGGCGTCGAAGGATCGCAGTAGCCAACAAAACATATTGAATTGCGTCCTTGGTGGAGAAGGCTGGCCGCGAGTCCGTAGCTGGGTGTGCGTTCGACCATCATTCCGCTACTTAGAATGTAGATGCCCTGCACGGCGGGTTCTTTGCCCGGGATCAGCTTGCGAGGCGGTCGTTTGAGTCGCAGTTCTTTGATCGTCTTTCGTGTGAAATTGACTTGCCCGGTACGTTTGGAGATCTGGTCGAGATGATCGGCGATCGCCATGCCAAGACCAGCTCCGAAGATTGGGCAGGTCGGGATGAGGTTTTCTTTTCGGGCGTTATTGAGGACCGTAAGGATTTCTTGCATACGTCCGAGCGCGAACACGGGAATCAATACAGAGCCGCCTCGGTGTAGCGTGGCTGTGATTGTTTCGAGCAGGCGGGCAATTTCTTTCTCGCGAGTCTTTTCTTTGGGACGTTCGGTTTCGCCACGAGTCGTTTCTAGAATAATTGAATCGAATCCACGGTTTTTTGGGAATTTCGCTCCGGGCAACGTTTGCTGGTCTTCGAAAAGGACGTCGCCAGTAAAGAAATGGCGTTTTCCTTCGTGGCTAATTTCTAGTCCGCCGGCTCCAGCTACGTGTCCTGCCGCATGGAGAGTGGCTTTCAATGATTGGTCGCCTTGGGTAAATGGCACCGATTTATTGAATGGAAGAATTTCGAATCGCTCGGCTATTTGGTCTATTTCTTCGTGGGTGAAAAGTGGATACCCATCGATGTTGCGTTCGGCTCGTTGTCGCGTCATAACGTTGCATGAATTGTGCAACATACGCTCGATGAGCATTTGACTAGATTGACTCATGAATACGCGAGCATTCGGGTGCTTTCGCATAAGAATCGGGAGGGAGCCGATATGGTCGAGATGGCAATGCGTAATGACGATGAAATGGATCTCCGTATCGTCTATAACGGAAAAATCGGGAATGGCATCGCCCCCGGCTAGTTTCGGGTTGAGTCCAGAATCGACAATGAAATTGAAAGCTCCCAGTTCTACGAAAAGTGAGTTGGCGCCAATGCCTCCTGCTTTGTTTAGGTCAGTTATTCGCATAGGAATGTGGGAATCTATTGTGATTCTGAAAGTGGCTGGCAAATTCGTTGAACGATCTTCGAGGCGGCGAAGAAGCCGAACGTTCCGGTGATGTGCGTCGCGGCTCCGAAGCCGCTCGAGCAATCGAGGCGGATGCTGGTTGCGGTTTCATCTGTCTCGCAGGTTTCCGAAAATAAGGCTTCTTCGGTAGAGAATACGCATTCAACGTTGAATGGTTTTTTCTTTTGACGGGGAAATTCGAATTCTTGGCGCAGCTTTTTACGGACGCGTTTCAGGAGTTGATCGTTTATGGATTTCGAAAGATCGGCGATTTTGATTTGCGTTGGGTCGATCCGTCCACCTGCTCCGCCGGAAACGAGCGCTGGGATTTTTCGCTTAACGCATTGATCGATGAAGGTGCATTTGTGATTTACGCTATCGATGGCATCCATCGCGTAATCATAGTGAGTGTCGAATACGTCGTCGACGGTCTTTGAAGTGAGGAAGGTGTGGATGACGCGAATCGAGCTATCGGGGTTTATAAGTCGACAGCGTTCGGCCATCGCTTCGATCTTCGGTTTTCCGATTTGTCCGTCTAGGGCGTGGATTTGGCGGTTGATATTGCTTTCGCAGACATCGTCGAGGTCAACCAGGGTCAAACGTCCGATACCGGAGCGTGACAAAGCCTCGGCCACCCAAGAGCCTACGCCGCCGATTCCGACCACCAGAACGTGGGCGTTGCGGATTCGGTCCAGGCTGCCGGGTCCATAAAGGCGTTCGATTCCTCCGAATCTAAAATTGTAGTTGATCGTCGCGTCCGACATTTTAAGAGACGACCTAATAGGGACTGTACCCGTTGCAAGGTGATTTTTCGCTCAATCCTTGACTGAGAAGAGGTCAAGGCTCAGTTATGCTCGCTTTTCAAATTAGGAACAGATCGAGATAATGGACGGATTACTAGTCGAATTCATACAAGGACTGCCGATGGTGGCGTTGCTGGCGATCATCGCAGTGTGCCTGTTTGTTTTGGTGAACGGAGCGGATATGTTGGTCGAAGAAGCGGTGACGCTCTCGCTGCGGCATGGGATCAGCAAGGTGATTGTTGGCGCGACAATCGTGAGCTTGGGAACGACTTTGCCTGAGGTAACGGTTTCGGTAATGTCGGCCATCAATGGCAAGCCCGATCTCGCGTTGGGCAATGCGGTCGGATCAGTTATTTGCGATACGGGATTAATTTTGGGAGCGGCTACGATGTTCGGGGCAGTTCCGCTCGATTTGTACATCGTAAGGCGTCAAGGGCTCTTCTGCTTGGGTTTGGGGATTCTGTTAATCGTGCTTTGTTTGCCATTCTCTCACCTGTCTAGCGTGTTTGAAACCGGTGGACGTCTTCCGCAAATCGTAGGGTTCATCTTTTTGGCGCTATTGGTATTTTATCTATGGATGTCATCGCGTTGGGCGAAGCGGAGCGATGGCGATATGGGCGTGGAATCTCACGAAAAAGGGTCGACTGGCGTGATCGCGATGAAGATCGCTTTGGGAGTGACCATGGTCGTGGTCTCCTCGCACATTCTAATTGGAGCAGTCGAAGAAACCGCGATTAGAGCGAATATTCCTCAGTCGATTATTGCGGCAACGCTTGTGGCCTTCGGGACATCGCTTCCGGAATTGGTTACTGCGATCACTGCGGTTCGCAAGGGACACGGCGAGTTAGCGGTGGGCAATGTGATTGGGGCGGATATCTTGAATATCCTGCTTGTCGCAGGCGCATCGGCGGCTGTGACCAAAGGTGGGCTGGTCG
>JAPKDW010000178.1 GCA_028822375.1 Opitutaceae bacterium
TCGGTGTGGTTTCCAATTCCGATTGGGAAGCGATCCCGAATGTCAATTGGCTGATTGTGCGCACTCCGACGAATGGCAGTGGGACTGGCAATGAAGAAGTGAGTTATCGGGTGTTGGAAAATACGGCTATCGACGAACGTTTTGGGTCGATCGATATCGGTGGACAGACGCACATGGTAACCCAGGAAGCGGCTAGTGAAGTTTTGATTGTGAGTCCAAGCGATTCAAGCGTAGCGACGAGCGGTGGACGGATATCGTTGACGGTGACGGCGAACATTCCTTGGACGGCTACTTCGAATAGCGGATGGGTTGGAATTACAGATGGGGCAACGGGAGAAAACAACGGCACGATTGCGCTGGAGATCGCGTCGAATCCAATTACTTCGGAGAGAATTGGTCAGGTATGGGTTAACGATGTTGCTCACACAGTAACGCAGAACGCATTTCAGTATTTTACAGTCGCTAGCCCAACGGCTCAGACGATTGCAGGAGCAGGGGGCGAATTTCAGTTTCAATTGGACTCAAATGCGCCTTGGACTTTATTGGAACCGGCTTCGTGGCTTGAGATTGTGTCGGCAATTAGCGGAGAAGGAGACGCGACTGTTCGATTTGTCGTGACTGAAAACGCTTTGGACCAACCTCGGTCGACGGTGATTCGCGCTAATGAAGCATCGCACACGGTTACTCAATCTTCTGCCAATATTGAAGGGGAAGCTCCGGTACCGCCCGACGGCGGAGTAGCCGATGATACGCGAACGGATGGAGTTTTAATAACGTGGACTGACAACTCGGATTTCGAGTTAGGGTTTATTATCGAGAGAACTGTGCGTGACCAGGAAACTTGGTTGGAAATAGCACGCGTTCCGGCGAATACGACTTCCTATTTGGATGTAGATGTAGAGCCCGGTTTTGCGTACACGTATCGAGTGAGCGCTTACAATGACGATGGCGTTTCCAGTAGCGTACTTATCGATTCGAATGGAGTGGTTGTTCGCAGCAGACTCACCAATCTTTCGACCCGCGCGTATGTAGGAACTGGGGATGATATATTGATTGCCGGATTTGGGGTTTCCGGAACCGGAACGATGCAATTGATGGCTCGTGGCGTTGGACCAAAGCTAATCGAGAAGAATGTTGCGAACACGTTACCGGACCCTTCTATAAGGGTGTATAGCTATTCAACCGCATTGGAGATTGCCCAAAATAACGATTGGGGTGAAGTACTCAGCGAATCGGAATTGCTTGAAGTTGAAGAGCGTACAGGGGCTTTCGATTTATCTTCGAGTTCCAAAGAATCGGTCATTGTTAGCGAGTATTCACCAGGACTATACGCAACGCTTTTGAGCGATAATGACGGGGAAATGGGAGTTGCCTTACTGGAAATGTACGAAGCTGGAGTCAGCGAAAATTCAGATGCTCGATTGACCAATTTATCGAGTAGAGGATTCGTCGGCACCGGCGATTCGGTCATGATCGGAGGATTTGCGATTATGGGTGAAGTGGAAATGAAGCTCCTTATTCGAGGATTGGGCCCCGAGTTAGCCAACCGTAACGTGAGTGGATCGTTAGCGAATCCGCATCTTGATCTTTATGCGGGAAGCACTGTTTTGGAGAGTAATGACGATTGGGATGAAGGTGGAGTTGGCGAAATGTTGGATGCGTTCACCCTGGTGAATACGTCCTCCTTGCCAGAAGGATCGAACGATAGCGCGCTGATTGTTACGCTTGGTTCGGGCGTTTATACCGTGATCATGCGGGGCGAGTCTGGCGCGACTGGCGTAGGGCTGCTTGAGATCTTCGTGCTCGAGTAATGGCCATGCCGTTGCGCATACACATCAATTAAAGATTATTGAGATTGATATTCTCCCTCAGGGCGCGAAACCAATTTCACTCTCTTGTGACTCTTGCGTCTTTTTACGGCCAAGTCCTCAATCGAATTTCTTAAGTTGAGGCGTATGTGCCGTTGTGGGAAAGGTTTGCTACTACCTAGCAGATTAATATCTCAACCGTTGAGTTTCCAAACTGTGACTTGAATGACTTTGTGCTCGAAGGTTCGGTTCGTCTTGCGAATGACTTGTTGGATGTCGGTCGGTTCGGAAATACGTGTAAACCTGTCTTCTAGCAATTCGTGTAGTCGATTTAAGGTTGTCGCATTTTCGCCATTTATTTTGAAGCCGCCTAGCCAATGTTCTCGGTCGGTGCGATCGTTCTGCCAGTCATAGCTAGAGGCGATGATTAAAAGCCCTTTGGAGTTGATCCGTTGGTGTACGTTATCGAGGAACTTTTGCGGGTTGTACGTGTTTTCGAGCATTGTATCCAGTAGTATGAGATCGTATCCGGTGAAGAGCGATTTCATATTGGAGATATCCGATTGCAAGAACTCCACTTTGGGACGCGAAGCGTCGAGTCCGAGCTCTTGCAGGTTCTGCTGGTGGAAGGAAACGATTTCGCCTTCTTCGGGAAGGGTGTATTGCGTGTAGCCTTTTTCTTTGAGCTCGACTCCAATCCGGATCATTCGAGCTGTGAAATCGACTCCGATTACGCTATCGAATTCGACTGCCAATTCGAATGCAGAACGACCGGTTTTGCAGCCGATGTTGAGGGCTTTGCCTTTGGGACTTCCTTGAGCGTGATTCAATGCAATTTGAGCAAGTTTTTCTGGGTAATTTTCTACGCCGAAATATTCTTTTCCGTAGTGAAGTTCACAATACGGTATGACTTCTGGGTCGGTTTCGTAGCGGTCGTCTGGGGTCTCGATCGGCGCGTCCGAGGCGATGTAGCGAAAACCTGCGTGCTGGTAGAAATGGCGTCTAAAGGCGTAGCGAGCAGAGCGGATGATTTCGTTGCCTGTGGAAATCCAAGAGCCGCCTTTGATTAAATTGTGTTTGGTGTCGAAGGTCGGAGTGGAAAAGTCATCGTATAGAGAATGCACTTGAAACCCGGGGAGTCCTCGGATTGGCGTTTCGGTGTGCTGCCAAACGTTACCGAGAACGTCGTAAAAACCTTGTTCGAAAGCGTATTTGTCGACCGGGACTGATGAAGCGGCGTCTTCGAGGTTGAGGTTGCCAGGCGTCTTTTCCCATTCAGCGACATCGGGTGTTTTGGTGAAGTCGAGGAGGCGGTACCATTCCTCTTCCGAAGGTAGACGAATTGGGAGTCCGGTCTTTTCCGTTTTCCAATTGCAGAATGCCTTCGCTTCCAAGTAGTTGGTTTCAGCTGGCCAGGACCAGGGCATATCGATGGCTTTGAGCATCGAGCGAAAGCGAAAAGACCCATCTTCTTGAGGAATCCAGAACTGGGGAGCGACCGCCTTTTTGTATAGAACCCAGTCCCAACCCTCTTGGGTCCAATAGGACTCATTGCTATAACCGCCTTCTTCTATAAACTTGAGGAATTCACGGTTGGAAACAAGATGCTTGGACGCTTGGAAATCGCTGACCTCGGATACGTGATGTCCGTACTCGCTGTCCCATCCGTAGAGTTCGTCGTCGCGGTCTTTACTCTGTGTTACGGTACCGCCCGAAACGGGAATCAGTTCGTTTTGCGGTGCTGGAGTATCCGTTTCAGTCGAGATGGACCAGTCTTGGTGATTTGGGTTGAGTAAATCTGTCGGGAGTTGCCGGATAAGTACACTGCTGGTTTCGAGATGGATCCGCTCGTGTTCGGTTCCCATCAGGATAATCCAATAGAGGCTGTCCCAGGAGACCGGGAGACTGACGGGAGTTTGGTCGATCAAATCATCGATTGCCGCTCGAACTTGGTCTCGGTATTTCTTGACCGCTTTGACGGCGGGCCAATCGTAATGTTGCTCGTTTAGGTCGTCCCATGACATTTCGTCGACGCCGATTGCGAAGGTCGATTCGAAGTCGGGGTTGATACGCTGGTCCATGAACTTGCCCAGAAGGAGCTTGTTCACGAAAAACGTAGCCGTGTGGCCATAGTAGAAAATGAGCGGGTGCCTGAGGAGGTCGGCGCGACGGTAGTACGCCTCGTCGGAAGCCAAGGTTTCAAAGAGAAGTTCGTAGGCGTCGTAGGTTTCGTGAAAGTAGCGCCGGATCTCGGCCCGTTTGGCTTCAGGGTCGTCTCCGTTGAGCTGTATCGTGTAGGGTGTTTTGAGTTCTTTGGTGGTCGTGTTGTCCATTGTAGAAGGGAATTCCTGGATCGAGGTTGCGCTATTCGCTTAGCGAGGAAAATTTAAAATCGAAGCTAGGCATGCTTGCCGCTGGGGCAATGAGAATTTGGTATTTTGGCTATTGAGGCGTATTGCTCGAACAAGTGTTTCCATCCTGTAACTTATTGAGGTTTCCGGGCGTTCTAACTCTATAAGGATATGGAGCAATCGACGAATAAACCTACGGCGCGCATGCGCGGAGACTCGAAAAAATCACCTAATGGCGATTTTTTGGAATTCGTTGGGAGCTTTATTGGATCGAGGGACTAAACCAGGAGATGGCTAGACGGTTAAGATTATGAGTGTAGCGATTGCGACAGGATTGTTAGCTGACGATCTACTGGCGGGATTGGGCGGAGGTGAATACATGGTAGATAAAACGGATCGAGTTTCGCTCGCCAAGTCCGGAAAAGCGTCCAAGCTGCGCGATCGAAACTACCGGGAACCGGTATCTTATATGCACGATATTCCCGCCTCGACAGATCAAGACCTCGTGAAAGCTTCTCTTGAAGGCGACTTGAATGCTTTTGATGAGATCGTTCGCCGTCACCAGATGATGATCACGCGCTGTCTTTTCAGATTCTGTCCCTACCAGGCGGATTTAGAGGATCTGGTGCAGGATACTTTTATAAAATCGTTTCGGAAATTGAGTTCTTGGCAGGCTACGGCGCCTTTTGAGAATTGGCTGCGCAAGATAGCGTACAACACGGGCTACGATTATTTTCGCAAGAATTCGCGCAATCCGGCTTCGATTTCGATTAACAACTCGGAAGAAAACGAATTAACGCTCGAGCGCCTATCGGAGAACAAAGATCATCGGCGTGGTTTCGAAATGACTGAACAAGCCCATAAAATCTTGGCCTTGTTGAGGGAAGAAGAGCGAATGCTCCTGACAATGCAGTATTTAGAAGACTTGCCGTTAGCTGAAATTGCCGATCAATTAGGCTGGGGACTTTCAAAAACTAAGGTAAAGAGCTTCCGCGCCCGTAATAAATTAAGGAAATTGCTGATAAACAATGGAATCGCCCAAGAAACAGATCCCTCCATCCTGGGATGAAATAGTGAGTGGGAGTCGCGAGGAATCGCCTCCTGTTCTCGATGTTCGCCCATATGTACGCGCTCGGCTCGAGTCGCTCGTACGGTCTTCGTTATGGACACGTGGCGAGATTCGGATCGGAATGCTTGACTGCATTCTCGAAATTTTCTCTCGCCGAACAGCCCGCGTCTCTTTGGGCGCTTGTTTTGGAGCGGCAGCATTTTTGGCGATCGTTACGACTACTACGGCTGATGTTAACGAGTTGACTGATAGCGAATTGGACCAAAGAGAAAATTTCGATGAAGCCTTCGTAGGCAATGATTGGATCGAGTACTTATGAGCCAAAGCAGCAAATTTGGAGCGATGGCCATTTTGGTCGTTATTTTTTCGATCGGGGCCTTCTCGGGTGTCGGCGGTACTTTCTATTATCTAAAGCAAAAGAACGATCACCGTGGTCCTCGTCCAGAACGCATAATCGAAGACGTTTATAACGTGCAGATCGATCGAATGACATCGCGATTGGAGCGATCGCTTGAACTTTCGGAGATGCAAATTCCGTTGGTCCGTGCGGAAATCGAAAAGTTCGCCAGCGCGATGCGCGAAAAGCACGAGGAAATGAAACCTCAGCTGGATTCTTTGATGCAGGAGCGTACGATAGCTATCGAAAAGCATCTTAGCGCCGAGCAGCAAGAAGCGTTTCAAAAGCTACGTATTGAACATCGCGAACGTTTAAATAAGTCTCGTCGCGATGGAAAAGGCCGCGAAGGCGGTCCTCGAGCTTGTTGCGACGGAATGGGCCTTAAGAAGACCTGCTAAACGCTTACTCGGCCTGGGCTTCTTCGCCGAGCTCGGGCAGAAGGTTGTCCGTCTTGAGAATCGTTATAGGAAGCTTGGTTTTGATAGATATGCCTTGCTCCTTTTGAAACTTGGCTCCGACTGCTTCGCAGGCTTCGCCGATACTCTTAACCGGATACTTGCGGCCTTTTTTCGAAATATTGTGTTCGTAGGCGCTGCGCTTGATGCGTTCGAGCGTTGAACCGGGGTTGTCGTCTTCGGGTATTTGCACGACCCAACCGACATAGTCTTCGTCGGGTACAGTGCCACGAGGGTCGCTGAGAACGATAATAAATTGCTTTTTAACCGGTGGCTCGCGGCTAGCTTTCTCTTCGTCGGCCATGACTTGAGCCATGTGGGCGATGTCGTTCATCACCCTGGAGATAGTCTCTTTGTCGAGGTTGTTATTGTTGAGCGCTTCGGCTATGATTTCTAACGGGATCTTTGACATGAAGAAATATGTAAAAATTTGGCTCGTAATTTTTCGCCGTAAAGTTGTGTTTCTTGGGCGAGCTGCACAAGCTCTCGACTAACTAAATCCCATGCAAGAAGATATTTTCGACGTTGTAGATGAATTCGATAAGGTGATCGGCCAAAAGCCTCGGTCCGAAGTGCACGCCGAGGGGTTAAAGCACCGAGCGGTCCATGTGCTCGTCTTTAACAAGGAAAACGAGCTCTTCATGCAGAAGCGTTCGAAAACCAAGGATACTTGGCCAGGAGCCTGGGACGGTTCATGCACGGGGCATGTGGATGCAGGAGAGGATTATAGAGAAGCTGCACATCGGGAGTTGCAAGAAGAGCTTGGGTGGCAGCCGAGTAATGAGCTCGAGTTTTTGTTCAGATTGAACCCGTGTGAAGAGACCGGTCAGGAGTTTATCGAAGTGTATAGAGTTTTGGGAAGTGGTCCGTTTCGTCTCAATACTGAAGAGATCGAAATTGGAGAATGGATGGATTTGCTGAACTTGACTCAACGCGTCGGTTTTACTCCAAAACGGTTTTCCAGCGCGTTTCGATTAGTTTTAGAACGATTGCAGGCGCTTAACTTAATTACGGTTTAAGAGACTATTAAATCAGTCCGTTTCGTTCCTCTTCTCGTTCTGTGTGAGTTCAAAATTCATTTCCTCACGTCGCAATATCCTCCGGGTATTACTCGGATCGAAAGCTGGTTTTTGATTATCAAACATAACTTCGTAGTCTCCAAAGTGACTTATTTAACAGCCTCTAAGCAATTTCGAGAGAAAATCCCATGAGGCCGCTTGTTTTCGCTCACCGAGGCTTTTCGTCTAAAGCTCCGGAAAACACGATGGCGGCATTTCGGCTTGGTTGGGAGTCAGGAGCGGATGGAGTTGAATGTGATGTCCATCTAACGGCAGATGGCGAAATCGCTTGCATACATGATTACGATACGGGTCGTGTTTCCGATCGAAAATTGATCGTATCGGAAAGCAATTGGCGAGAGTTGGCTTCGCTTGATGTTGGCGGGTGGAAGGCTTCGAAGTGGAGTGGAGAACCGATACCGACTCTTCGGGCACTTCTTGCAGCTATTCCCGAAAACACGGTTTTGGTGATCGAATTGAAGTGCGGGCCGGAAGTCGTGGCTCCGCTTGTCGAGGTAATCGATGAGTCGCGTAGAGATCAAGATAGCTTGGTTGTTATTTCATTTATCGAGGATTCGCTGATTGAATTGAAGCGCGTTCGACCAAAGCTGAGGTCGTATTGGCTTTCGGATTTGGATGTTCAAAAAGATGGTTCGGTGAAACCGTCAATTGAGGAAATTTTGGGTACGCTCGATCGACTTGGTGTAGATGGTTTCGGCGGGCAGTCGGGCGAAGGAATCAGTCAATCGTTGGTCGATGCGCTTAAGGCGAAGGGTTATGCCTTGAATGTGTGGACAGTCGATGATGCGGAAGAGGCGCGACGCATGAAGCGTATCGGAGTAAGCTCGGTCACAAGCAACAATCCACGCGCGACGATGGATGCGCTTGAGGGTTGAAGGGGTAACCCTTTGTTTGAAGATTTCGATGTAGGGCCGGCGCGTACGCCGTGCAGTGAAGGAAATTCATCTTCTAATCACGCCGCTCGGCGCTCGCGTCGGAGGCCCTACGAGTTGCGATTGAAATGCCTTAATCGACGAAGGCGAATTTCACTTCGGAGTTAATGAGCTTTAGTTTGGCGGAAAAGGGCTTTCCTGCTTTGGAAAGAAACCCTTCGATAGGATTGGTCTCGCCGTTCTTTAAGAGTTCTTGGGCTAGGTCCAACGAAATTTCTTTCTTGGCTATCGTTTTCCAAATGATGAATTTGCAGCCTTCGCGCCAGTTCGCACAGCCGTAACCTTTGACGGCTTCTGTTATATTGCCGCCGCAAGATGGGCAGGAACCGATGACGTTATCGTCGCTGGTAATCGACGCGGTTTCGGCCAGGGCGTATCCCAATATTCCTTTTTTATCGAATGTTAAAGTCGCTAGAGCGCGTTTTCCTTTGTCTTGGATGCCGTGGGCGGTGAGGCTCTTTTTATTGAGGAGCAGCTCCCGCATCAGGGTCGCAGTTATGCGCATTCCCAGGGAATCTTCATTGAGGGAGAATTTGCAGCCTTCACGCCATTTGGAGCATCCGTAACCGGTTTTTCCTCGGATGACTGGAGCCCCGCATTTGGGGCAGGGGCCGAGGTTCTTCAGGTTGATTGTTTTTTCTGCCGTTGCATCGAGGATTTCTCGAGTGTAGGATTCAACCTCTGCCATGAATTTCTGGGGATCGTATTCTCCACGCTCCATTTGTTTGAGGCGGAATTCCCAGTCGCCGGTAAGTTCGGGAGACTTAAGGCGCTCGTTTTGAACGAGAGCGATAAGTTGGCGACCATTGGATGTGCTAATGAGGTTCTTGCGCTTGCGTTCGATGTAATTTCGTTGAATGAGAACTTCGATTATGGAAGCGCGGGTCGCGGGAGTGCCGACGCCTTTGTCTTTAAGAGCTTCCTTGAGTTCTTCGTCGTCTACTATTTTACCGGCGGTTTCCATGAGTTGGAGTAAGCTCGCTTCGGTGAATCGCTTTGGGGGAGATGTCTTGAATTTCTCGATACTCGGTATGTGCGAGTAGCGTTCGCCTTCTTGGAAGTCGGGAAGGGTTTGCTCGATAGCTTGGCCTTGGACGGTCTTCTTCGCGGTCTTTTTGGCAGGTGCGGATTTGGCGGTAGACGGATATAGGACTTGCCAGCCGGGATCGACAAGGACCGTGCCGCGAGCCCGGAAACGTTCATCGACGGAATGCGCGTCAACGGTAGTGATCGCCTTGATGCACGGAGGGTAAAAGACGGCG
>JAPKDW010000179.1 GCA_028822375.1 Opitutaceae bacterium
CGCATTGCAAATAATAGAATAAGAGGAATCGCGGGATAAACCCGCTCCTACTAATTAGAGGTAGTACGGTTTTTTGACTTAGAGAACAAGCACCCAAGGAAATGCAGCGATTAGTCCGAGTCGAGCCCGATGTCGACCCAGACGCTTTTGTGAACGAGGGCTCCGGTCGAAATGAAGTCGCAGCCGATGTCCTTGAGTTGGACGAGAGTATCCAAGGTTACGTTACCGCTGATTTCGGTGACGGCCTGGTCGCCGATCAGTTGTTGGGCTTCGCGGAGTTCGTCGGTTGAGAAATTATCGAGTAGGATGATGTCGACGCCTGCTTGGAGGGCGGCGTCGATTTGGTCGATGCGGTCGACTTCCATTTCTATTAGAAGACTCGGGGCCTTTCGTCGGGATTCTTCAACGGCGGCGCGCGTAGCGGAAACGAGGTTGTCGCCGAAAGCCGCCAAATGATTGTCTTTGAGCATAACGCGATCGAAGAGTCCCATGCGGTGATTCCAGCCGCCTCCGCATGCGACGGCGTATTTCTCCAAATAGCGGTAGCCGGGGGTCGTTTTACGGGTGTCGAGCAGCCGCGTAGTCGAGCCGGCGAGCGCGGCAACGTAGGAGTGGGTGGTTGTAGCGACGCCGCTGAGGCGTTGCATGAAATTAAGGAGTGGGCGTTCCGAGGCGAGGGCTGATCGGACGGGTCCGCTTAGCGTGCCTATGGAATCGCCTTTCGCGAGAATGTCGCCATCCTTGGCGAGAGCTTGGTATTTCAGTTGTGGGTCAAAAGCTGCTAAGACTTCTGGGGCCAGTCGAGCGCCGCACAGGGTCATTGGCCCTCGGGCTTTAAGCGTGGCGGTGAAATACTGGCCGGAAGGGAGCAATGCGCTGGAGGCATCGCCCGTTTGTTCGGGTTTCGCTTTAAGCCCGGAGCCTTGGAGGTCTTCGGCGACTGCGAGGTCGATCAGGGCGTGTATCGGTTTGAGATCTAGGTCCTCCCAACGTATTTGCTGGCAAGAGGCGTGGACAATCGCTTGGTTCGGATTGGGCATTCGGGTGAAGTTATCTGATTCGACGGCTCTAATATAAAGTATAAAATGGTCGAAATATGACACTAGACGATTTCAAGAAGAGCGTGTCGGACGACGGTTCGCCTCCAGCAGACCTAAACGGAGTTCTCAAAGCATTGTGGTACGATGGCAAGGGCGATTGGGAACGAGCGCATGATATGGCTCAATCGGCGGGAAACTCGGAAGGCGATTGGGTACATGCTTACTTGCATCGGGTCGAAGGAGATATTTCGAATGCGTCGTATTGGTATCACCGCAGTGGAAAACCACGCTATGAAGGTTCTTTGCAGACCGAGTGGGCTTCGATCGTGGAAGCTTTGTTGGAGTGAGGGGTTTGCGATTCGTCGTTTGAAATGAAGATGGCCGCTCGGAGATCGGCCGCTACCTTTGATGAAGCGTCTCCGAAGTTGTTTGTTCCTTATACGCGAACGGTTACTGAAAACGCTTCGCGTTCGCCGGGGTTGACCATGTGGAGGCCAACTTTCGTTTCGGGACTATTGGGCGGCCCCATCCAAGGTTCTATGCAAAAGTAAGGCGCTGTGTCGGATTCAGTCCATGTGACGACGGCGTATTCGGGATGGGGCTTTCCGTCGGCACCCATTTCGATTTCGATTTTCGAATCGTCTAGCATGCATTCACAGGTAACCACGGATCGCGATAGATCGTAATGTATGCGATCGACAAGCTCCGGATTAGCGATGGATTCTTTTCGTTTAGGTAAGTTGGCTTCGAATAGCGATCCGTCCGCTGCGTGGCGGCAGGCCTTTTGGGCAGGAATGGTGATTTCGTAGTCACGCCGGCTAGTGTCTTCGATCCAGGGAAGATTGAAATAGAAATGGTGTCCTGCGGACCACGGGATGGGGACGGTGTCGTTGTTGCGGAGTCGCAGTTCGACGGTCAGTTCCTTTTCTTCGAAACGATAGACGACTTCGAAATCGTATTCGTAGGGATAAGCCTCGTTGGCTTCGGCGTCGGGAACGAGTCGGCTTGCGAAACCAGTTTCGTCGATGCGGGTGATTTCGAAGGTCCCTTGACGGGCTATTCCGTGCATCGGCATTGGGTGGCGATTGCCGGCTGGATCTTTCCAGAAGTGAATATCGCCCTGATCGAATGTGCGGGCGGAGAAGGGGAAGAGGATGGGGTTGCCGCCGCGAGCTTTCACGATTTCGGCGGGATCGGAGATTTCTGGCCAGCTGACGATGTCCCGAAAAGTACCGTCTGGGTAGGAGATGTTCCAATTCATCAACCGGGCCCCCGTCTGTGGAGAAACGAGAAAAGTGGATGCTCCGACCTGCCAGCGATGAATGCGCGTTCCTAGATATTCAATCTCCTCCATAAAACGTTTCCGTTAAAACCGATTTCGGGAAAATTTGAAAACGAATTATTCGATTTCGTGGATCTTTTCGCGCTGATTGCGTATCAGAATGGTCAATCGCAGTAATATCCCAATCATCAAGCGTTTATCTGGTGGGCTGTCCTTGCTTTTTGAAAATTGCTTCAACATCATGCTCGCTCCTCTTGAAATGAAACTTCGCTCAGCAGTAATCCTCGTGATCGCGTCTCTTTGGGGCGGTTTTTCTCTGTTTGCGCAAGAATCCAATTCTTCGGACGAAGAGGCGGAGAATACGGTTGCGGAAGAGGAGATCAATAACGGCGAACCTGTCGACGCAATTAGCGATGCAGTGGGCGTGCTTTCGGAAACGGATACGAGCGACACCTTCACGGTTTACGTGATTCCGATTAAGGATGCGATCGGTCAGCCGACCTTGTTCGGGATTCGTTCGGGGGTCAAAGATGCTATCGAGAAGGGGGCCGATCTTGTATTGTTTGAAATGGATACGCCAGGCGGCGAGTTGTTCACTACCTTGGAGATAATGAAAATTATCGATCGCTTCGATGGCAAAACGGCCACCTTTATAAATGAAGAGGCGATTTCTGCCGGAGCGATTATCGCATCGGTCACTCAAGATATTTATTTCATGCCGCGAGCGACCATGGGAAGTTCCGAGGTAGTGACAGGTACCGGGGAAGACGTTGACGAATCGATGAAGCGCAAAATTAACGCGTTTCTGAACGCTAAGATCGATGCGTACATTAGCGAGTATCCTTATCGAAGCCAGGTGTTGGAAGCGATGGTCGATCCGGATTTCGTGTTGACCATCGACGAGAAAGAGATTTCGAAGGAAGGCAAGTTGCTCAACCTTAATGCTCGCCGAGCGCACGAACTTTACGGCGACCCGCCTAGGGCGTTACTCGGTTCTGGGATCTTCGATGACATCGAGTCGGTGATCGAATCCGTGGCTGAAGGCAAAACGGTGGTTCGATACGATTTCGAGACAACCTGGTCTCTTGAGCTGGCAGCGCATCTTGTGTCGTGGAGTCCACTGCTTTTGGGGTTGGGCATACTGGCTCTTCTCGTTGAATTTAAAACGCCTGGTTTTGGCGTCTTTGGGATCGCGGGAATTTTGTTTATCGTACTCGTCAATTTCGGTCACAACATAGCAGGGCTTTCTGGATACGAAGGGCTTCTTCTTTTCATAGTCGGCGCCTTGTTGGTCTTTGTCGAATTGCTTTTTTTACCTGGTGTGATGTTTCTCGCGATACCGGGTATCCTAATGATGCTTGCTGGATTGCTTTGGGGAATGGCGGATATATGGCCAACTGAGACTCCTGACTTCGAATTCACCTACGAACTCTTCCTGCAGCCCTTCTATAATCTGTTTGGCGGCGTTGCGATCGCTATCGTTTTATTTTTGTCGATCTTGCGATTTCTGCCAAAGTCCGTTTTTTGGGATAAGCTGATTATGAAAGCGGTGGTACAAGGAACGAGCCAACAAACGGTTATGGCCGGCGACATTCGCCCGAGTATTGGGGCTGAAGGCGTGGCGGTCACAGATCTGTTTCCGTCGGGAGAAATTGAGATCGATGGAATGCTTTTCGAGGCGCGAGCGGAAATGGGATCAGTGAGCAAAGGCGCGAGCGTACGTATTATTCGCGGCGATGCCTTCGGCTATTTTATTGAGGAGATGGAAGTATGACGACAGTGGTGATCTTTTTTATCGCGGGCGTCTTGCTTATCGCGGCTGAAGTGATTCTACCCGGTGGAATCATCGGTTTAATCGGTGGTCTTCTTTTGGTCGGCGGCGTTGCGACAGCGTATTCCGAGTTTGGAGTTCAGGGAGGATTTATTGCTGCTGCGGTAGCGTTGGTATTGGTGCTGATCGCCTTGTATTTAGAATTTAAGATTCTGCCGAAAACCAAAATGGGCCAGCGGCTGTTTCTAAAGAAAAGCATACAAGCTTCCAATCAATATTCGAAAGGCGAAGACGAAATGATTGGTATGGAATGCGAGACGATTACTGCGTTGGCTCCCACTGGATTCGTTAGACTCGATGGCACGAAAATCGAGGCGTCGGCGAGGTCAGGATTTATAGAAAAAAACGAGCGCGTCGAGGTGACGGGCCGAGATAATTTCAGAATAATTGTATCTAAAATATAACGTAACCTAATCTTATGAATACCGTATTACCCAGTTCTTTCGCCTTCTTGGAAAGCCTCCCGTTGATTCTCATGGTCGGCCTCGGAATCATCGCCATGATTTTTGTTTTCGTGGTCTTCTCGTTTTTCAATACCTGGTTGAAAGCGATGCTGTCGAAGGCCCCTGTCGGCTTTCTAAACATCATAGCTATGCGATTGAGAGGAGTCCCTTATGGAGTGGTCGTGGATGCTCGCATCACTGCTGTGAAAGCTGGGGTCGAACTTACGACTGATGATTTGGAGGCTCACTATTTGGCGGGGGGTAATTTGATCCCTACAGTGCAGGCAATTATCGCTGCAATGAAGGCGGGTATTAGTTTGGATTGGGAGCGAGCGTGCGCAATCGACTTGGCGACAAAAGGCTCGGGGAAGTCGGTAGGAGAGGCGGTTCGTACATCGGTGGACCCTAAGGTCATCGACTGTCCGAGTCAGGATAGCGCTAAGAAATCAATCGATGGCGTGGCCAAAGACGGTATTCAGGTTAAGGTGAAAGCGCGCGTGACCGTAAGGACGAATTTAGAACGTTTCGTTGGTGGAGCTAAGGAAGAAACGATTATTGCTCGTGTGGGCGAAGGCATCGTGACGACGATTGGTTCCGCGGATTCCTATAAGGTGGTTCTTGAGTCCCCCGATTCGATTTCAAAACGCGTATTAGAGCGCGGGTTGGATGTTGGAACTGCATTCGAGATTCTTTCGATCGATATCGCGGATATTGATGTAGGAGCGAATATCGGAGCAGCGCTGCAGGAAGCTCAGGCGGAAGCGAATAAGAATATGGCTCAGGCTCAGGCTGAAATCCGTCGTGCGGCTGCGGTTGCGACCGAGCAGGAAATGAAGGCGAGAGTCGAAGAAATGCGAGCTAAGGTGGTCGAGGCGGAAGCTGAAGTTCCTCTCGCTATGGCAGAGGCATTTCGTAATGGAAACCTGGGGATAATGGATTACTATAAAATGAAGAACATTGAATCCGATACACGTATGCGGGATTCAATAGCCGAGCCTGAAGGTGAATCTGAAAATCCTGAAGGAGAGCAGTAGTCGATCTTAAATCGACCCTTTCGAAATGAATTGGATTCTAGATAATCTGGAGAAGCTTGTTCCAGTCGTCATCACGATCCTCTACTTTCTTGGTTCTAGCAAAACTAAGAAAGCTGAGAAGCAGCGTCGTGCGGCTGATCCTAAAGCAGAGGAACGTTCTGCTAAGATACAAGAAGAAATCCGTCGCAAGATCCTAGAGCGCCAGCAAGAAGGGCAACCTGTTATTCGAAGTAGCCCTCCTGAGCAACCTTACGTAAGCGAACCTGTTCTTGAGGAGCGGTACGACCCGTTTGGGTCAGAATTCGATCGAGGGCGTGAGGAGTTAGCGATGTATCCCAATGAAGAGACATCGGCGTCAGCTCCAGTATCTTCTAACTCGATTGATCTACTTGAAGGGCAACGTAGGCAAATCGAGGAGCAAATGCAAAAGGCTCGCGATTTGCGGAAGCAATTGTCTGCGATGGATGGATCACGATCTTATATGTCTTCTGGGGGAAGTCGTCTCAGGGGAATTGGCGAATTGAGTATGGGTCTTCGAGATGATTTAAAGAATACAAATTCGATACGTCGAGCGATTGTTCTTAAGGAAATATTGGATACGCCAATTGCTTTGAGGTGAATCTCGTCTGGAATGTAGCCTTCTTTTTTTCGTGTCTAAAGTTGTCGCAAATAGCTAAGAGCCCTTAGTTTACTGTTATGAAGGTTGAATTATTAGTTATTTGCGATGCTGCGACTAACTACCAAGGAAGGCTAAACGTGCTTGGGGTCTTCGAGGGCGTCGCAGCGCCTAAAGAGCCGATCGTTCGCGATCGGTGCTCGATCGTGACGCGTATGCGTTTTTCGAACGAGGAATCTGGAGCTCATTCATTGGTGATCCGACTTCGTAATAAAAAGGGTATCCAACTAATGCCGGAGATGAAGTCGAAGTTTACGGTCAAGGTTCCATCGAATCGAAAGTCGATTGCCGTGAACATGGTTTTGAATATAAATAAACTGAAGATTTCCGAATTCGGAGAGCATGAAATCGCTCTCTTTTTGAATGACGTGTTTCATTCGAGCATTCCGCTCACAGTAGCTCGCTCCGTAAGGAACCGAATGCGAGGAGCGATGGATAATTGAGTAGCTCAGTGCTTTAGCCTGAGGAAAACTTAGAGTTGATTAAATGCTCAGGCTAAAGCACTGAGCTACTTTTAGTTACTTGGGGTTATTCAACCAAAGCGTTTAATTGTTTGGCTAGATCCTCGGGAGACCGAGCTGGGAGTTGACAAACGAAGTTTTCGCAGACGAATGCGGTAGCTTTCCCGTCGATTGGGTTGGCGCTTTGGATGAATTCGAGGTGTTTCCCCAGGTACGCTTGGCTTGCTCCTGCATCGGCATGAAGGAGGAGGCGATTCGGTAGGAGAGTATTGTTGGCGACGCTAAGCATCGATCGATCGCCTGGTTTTGCGGCAACGACGATTTGTATTGGTTTTTTGATAACGTAGAGCGCCGCGTCGACTAATGCCGGCATGCGAGTAGGGGATTGGCTGATGCCGGGGAGGAAGGCGATGACTGTTTGACGAGCCTTGTTGGTGTAGTCGGCGTTGTCGAAAAACTGACCGAGTCGAGCGAGGTTCTTTGCGCTGATAGAATTGGAGGTGGGGATTGCTCCGTCAAAACTGTCTTTGGATTGGTTGAATACAATTTCGTCCGTGGCTTGGAATCCGAAGAATCCACCATCTTTTTCATCGTAGAAGAGCGTTATCTGCGTCTCTTGAAGTTCGTTTGCCCAATCCAACCATTCCGGATTGGCGGTGGCTTCGTATAGGTCGATCAATCCTTGGATGAGGTAGGAATAGTCATCGGAAAATGCTTCTACGGTGGAAGGGGCTTCGCGGTAGAGTCGAATGAGTTGACCAGTCTTCGGGTCGAACAAATTAGACTTTATGAATCGGGCTGCTTGGGAGGCGGAGTCGGCGTAGCTGGGTTCGTCTAAGATTTGAGCAGCTCGAGAGAAGGCGGAGATGGCAAGTCCGTTCCATGATGTGATGATTTTGTCATCCAGGTGTGGTCGAGGTTTTTTAACTTGGGCTTCAAAAAGCAGCGATTTTATTTGCGCTACTTGTCCTTCGATTTCGGCTTCGCTTTGATTGAGCTGAATTGCGAGATCTGAGAATGACTGCTCGATGCGGAGAGTGTTATAGCCGCGTAAATCTTCCGAGTTAACGCTGCTCGGAGCATTGCCTTCGTCGCGTAAGGTGAAGTATGCGGTGGCTAGTTGGATTAGAGCGTCGTTTTTAAGGGCGCTAGCGATCTCGGAGGAGCTCCAAACGTAGAATGCTCCTTCTCGTTTTTTAGTGGTCTCTTTCGATTCGTAGCTTTCGGCGTCTTCTGCGCTAAAGAACCCTCCTTGGTCGTGGCGCATATCTCGTTGCAGATATTCGAGCGTATCCAAAACGGGCTGACGGTATTTTGAGTCACGTGTAAGCAGCCACGCATCTAGGTAGGCGTTCACGAGTGTGGCCTGATCATAGAGCATTTTTTCGTAGTGGGGAATCTTCCATTCGGCATCCACCGTGTACCTGTGGAATCCTCCTCCAATGTGATCTCGAATACCTCCGAGCGAAATTGTCTCGAGAGACCGAAGCGCCATGTTTCTCGCGTCTTTCCTTTGCGTATCGTCGAGCTCTTTGACGACGCTTGCTTTTAGGAGAAAAGAAAGATTGGCAGCGCTTGGGAAATTGGGTCCACGTCCGAACGCGCCGGTTCGTTGATTGAAAGAGGTTTTAAATGCATTGATTGCAGAGCCAACGAGGGAGATGTTTAAAACGCTTTCGGCATCTTCGCCTTCGGGCTGGTTTATACCGTTTAGAGTATCCACAATTTGAGCGCTTTGCTTTAGCATACTAGCCGGATCCTTGGTCCATGTTTCTTGAATACTCGAAAGGACTTCGCCAAAGGTAGCGCTGCGAATGCCTCGACTTTTGTCAGGAGGGAAGTAGGTGCCTCCGTAAAACGGTTTGCGATCGGGTGTGAGCCAAACGTTGAGAGGCCACCCACCTCCGCCCGTTAGTTGCTGGACGAAGTTCATGTAGACGCTATCGACGTCAGGGCGCTCTTCCCGGTCAACTTTGATACAGACGAAATGCTCGTTTAGGTAGGCCGCGGTTTCCGGATTCGAAAACGATTCGCGATTCATCACGTGACACCAGTGGCAAGTGGAGTAGCCGATGGATAGCAGGACGACTTTGTTTTCAGCTTTAGCTTTCTCGAATGCTTCGTCGCTCCAAGCAAACCAATCCACAGGATTGTAGGCGTGTTGTTGCAGGTAGGGGGACTGCTCGTTTATGAGGCGATTGGGCTTTGCGTCGGGCGAAGGCATTTCTGCGGCAATCAAAGTGGAAGCGAAAAGGGCGACGGCGAATCCGATTCGGAAACCGCGATTGACGTGGATTTTTCCGGAATCATTAGTCCAGCAAATACGAAACATGATTTGGCGCTCCGGCTCGATGAGGCGCTCCAAAATGGAGGAAGTTTCGATTTCAGGGGTTTCTTCGATAATCGGTCCCAAGCAATCGAGTAACTCGGTGTCCGCCTGCAGAAATAGAGGCTGGGAGGCGCTTTTTTTTTCGGCATCATTTAGAACGCGAGTGATGTAAGGATTCATTGAAAAGAGATCGGGTTGATAGGGCCTTGATATTGAGGGGGATCTGCATG
>JAPKDW010000180.1 GCA_028822375.1 Opitutaceae bacterium
GTAGCTACCCCGACACGTCGGGGTGGTTTTCAGACGATTTCAGTTAAGTTGACGCCAATGCGCTTAGCGGGAAGATCGGCCGCTACCAAAATTAGCAACGAATCAATCTTCGAAGTATTTACCCGAGGGAACAAACAAACCCCAACCGCAGTTATACGATCGTTTTTAGAATCCCGACTCATTTATTTGAAAATCGTCTCCACTGAAACCTGACTTTCTCCGTCTAATTCAATCGTCTTACCCTGAGGCAATTGCGTCCGGAACCAGGTTCTCTGCTTTTTTGCGAGCCGTCGCGTATTGGTCGCGATGGTCTCCTTCAACTCATCCAAATCGTATTCACCTCTTAGATGCGCCAAGGTCTCGCGATAGCCAATTGATCCCGACGCGCTCGCATTTGCTTCAAACCCCTCGGCCTTCAAGCGTGCCACTTCGTCAATCAACCCACCCTTCAACATCTCGGACACACGTAAGGCAATCCGTTCATTCAATTGATCGCGATCACGCGTCAAGACCACCAAACGTTTCGGCGCTTCGGTCAACAAATTGCTCTGCGCGGCAAACTCCGTTTTCAACTCTCGAATAGTTTTGCCCGTTTCCAAACAACGCTCCAAAGCCCGGATCACACGACGCCCATTCTCAGTATCCACCTCGCTCCGACAATTAGGATCTATCTCTTCCAGTTTTCGAACCATACCCTGAAGTCCCTCACTCGCCTCAATCTCCAAGACCTGCTCCCGCACAGCCGGACTCACCACAACCGCATCCACAACCGGCGCGAAAAACGCCTTCAAATAAAACCCGCTTCCGCCAGTGACCAGCACCCGCTTTCCTCGCGAACGAATATCCTCGATCGTCGCAATAGCCAATTTCACGTAATCGCCAATATCCATCGCCACGCTAGCATCCCGAATATCGATCAAGTGGTGCGGAACGCGTCCCAGGTCCTCGCGAGTCGGCTTAGCCGTGCCAATATCCAACCCACGATAGAAGAGCAAAGAATCGCAAGACACGATCTCCGCGTCATTCGCCTCTGCCCAATCCAAAGCAAGAGCCGTTTTGCCTACCGCCGTGCAACCAGTTAGGGCATAAAGAGTTTCATCTTCAACGCTCACGCAGCCCATCCTCGCGCCGCATCCATTAGAATCTCGCTACAAATACCCATTTTCCTCGCAAGTCCCTCCATCAAAGCCTCTCTTTCTATGTGCAAAGCAACCCCATCGCTTTTGCGAAGCCCATGAAGAAACCGCCTCGCCAGTACAAATCCATTTTCATCTCAGATGTGCACCTGGGAACCGAAAATTGCAAGGCTAAGGAGGTCATCCACTTTTTGACGAATACCCGTTGTCAACGCCTCGTCCTCAACGGCGACATCATAGACGGCTGGCAACTAAACCGAGGCAGTCACTGGAAACCCGTCCACACCCAATTCATCCGCCTCGTCCTCAAACGAATTGAAAAAGACCAAATCGACGTAATTTACCTGCGCGGAAATCACGACGACATCCTCAGCCGATTCCTTCCCATGAGCTTCGGGTCCCTCTCGATCGTCGAAGAGTTCGTCCACGAAACCGCATCCGGCAACTACCTCGTGCTCCACGGTGACGTCTTCGATACGATCACCAAAAACTTCGTCTTTCTAGCCCATCTCGGCGACTGGGGTTACAGGCTCCTAATGTCATTAAACCGTTGGTACAACAAATACCGATCCTGGCGCGGCAAAGAATACTACTCCCTAAGTAAAGCGATCAAAGCCAAGGTAAAACAAGCGGTCAATTTCGTATCCAGCTTCGAAGAAAAACTCGCCAAACTCACTGTTGCCAAAAACTGTAGCGGCGTTATCTGCGGCCATATCCATACTCCTGCCGACAAGATGATGGGTGACATCCACTATCTCAATTCGGGCGATTGGGTAGAGTCGCTATCCGCAATCGTAGAAACCGACGACGGACGCTTCGAACTCGTTGACTTCAAGAATTTCGAACGCGACTATCCCATGGATGATAACGCCAGCGATATCAGCCTCGAACCCGAGGCAGATTTCGATTTCGCAAGCATAGGAATCCTCGCTTCAAAATAGGCGAATCATTCTTAAGTAATTTGTTTTAAACGGGATAGGAGATCAACCCCTAAGCAGAAACCTAGCTCCTTTTTCAATCCTCCGTGTTGGCACTTTTTTTTTAAAGACCAACAGTCTACCCCCCTATGAATGAAGAAAATATCGCCACCTCAGGCTTCACCAGCGAAGAACTCGCCGACAGCAGCGTCAACTTCAACGTTCGCCCTTGGTGCGCGACAGGCGACTACTGGGGTGTATTCTTCGACTTCCAAAAAGCAATCAAGCAACGTCTCGATAACGAAGGCGTCTCGATTCCATTCCCACAACAAGACGTTTACATGCACCAAGCTTCCCAATAATACGGAAAACTTACCTAACCTTCACCTCTTCACCTTCACCGTCTACCCTTCACCCTTAATCCTTCACCCTTAATCTTCACCTCTTCACCCCAACCTTCGTGCCCGCAACCAAATCGGTTACCAAAGCGCCCATATTTTCCAAAATCGCGTCCCGGTTCCCCAAGTTGTCCTTAATCGTATTCACGATCGCGCTACCGACGACAACGCCATCGGCCAAATCCGCTACCGCTTTGACTTGCTCCCGGTTTTGTATTCCAAAACCAACGACCAACGGTTTGTCCGAGTAGCTCTTGATCATATCCACCATCTCCTTCAAATCCTCCGCCAAATCGTCACGCACGCCCGTCACGCCCGTTCGAGACACGTAGTAGATAAAACCCGTCGCAAAGCCAGCAATATAGCCCACACGCTCGGGAGGAGTCGTTGGAGCCAGTAGAAAAACCGTCTTCATACCGACCTTCTCGCAAGCCGCCATATGGTCCCCTGCTTCTTCCGGCGGCAAATCCAAAACGAGCAACCCATCCACACCCGCTTCTTTCGCTTCGGCGATGTACTCATCCAAACCGCCGCTGAACATCAAATTGTAATACGTATAGAAAACGACTGGCACCGAATCGTTTTCCTTCCGGATAGCTCGAACCAAATCGAAAACATCTTCCCGAGTCGTTCCTGACTCCAATGACCGTTGAGCCGCCAACTGATTCGTCAGTCCATCCGCCAACGGATCCGAGAACGGAACACCGAGTTCGAGCACATCCACGCCCGACGCGATCAAGGTCCGGCAAACATCCAGCGAAGTCTCCGCATCCGGATCTCCAGCGCAAATATAAGAGACGAAAGCAGACCTGCCCTCTGATTTTGCCTTAGCGAACGCCTTCTCGATACGATTCATCGCCCAATCACCTAAACCTACCCGAAAGAAGGTCAAGAATTTGCCTAAGAAACAAGCGCGGCATTCAAAAGGTAGCGGCCGATCTCCGAGCGGCCATTCTAGGAATGGAATTAGCCGCAAAAAGGCACAAGAGACGCAAAACCAATACAGATATTTCAAAAACCAGAACCAATCGCCCGGTCTGAGGACATTCGAATATTGATAAAATTTCGACTCTGCAAATCTTGCGCTTTTTGAGCATTTTTGCGGCGATTATAAATTTGTTTCAGTCAAGTTGACGCCTATGTGCCCAGCAGATTCAGTGAACGCTCGGAGATCGGCCGCTACCAAATCCGAGCAAAGCCTCCAAAAAGCATTGACAGACCCCATGCCCAATGGAATTTAAGGGCCTCCTTTTTTTCAGGATGGTGGTTATAGCTCAGTTGGTTAGAGCACCGGTTTGTGGTATCGGGGGTCGCGGGTTCGAATCCCGTTAGCCACCCCATCCTAATCATTGGTAGTTAACAGGTTATGAAAATAATGATGCATTTCCTGTCACTTAATTGCCAATATTCCTTGTTAAGTTGCAGGGAATAGTCATTTTATTGCACAAGCCTGCAAAGAATACTGGAAACCTTGAGAAGTGGGAACATCCAAAGAAATCGGGAATTTGGATACGAGAAATTCTATACACTCAAACCTTCAATGGGAAAGAAGGGACCTACAGCGCTTATCAAATCACCGTTCCAGCAAAACTGACAGGAAGCGTCAGGAAGCGCAAGCAATGCAAAACCAAGCTTGAGGCCGAGAAATTCGCCTCCATGGAATACCAGGGAAGCAAGAAGCTCGGCGAAGAGTACTTTAATGCAACCGAACACGAGCGTAAGGAATTCTCGATCTGCCTCCCCAAACTTCGCGAACAAGGACTATCTCTTACCAAGGCCGTTGAGTTCGCATTGAAACGCCTAAGGCCGGAAGGCGGCGAGAGGACCGTCGCAGAGATCACTACCGAGATCATCGAAAGCAAAAGGATTCGCTTTACACGTGGCGACTTAAGGGAACGTTCCTTCAAGGATTTCTCGGACAGAGCCATTAGGTTCGCTGGTGCCTTCAAGGATTCCCCTTCCTACGAACTCACCGCAGAGAATTTGAAGGCATAGCTTATCGGCCTAGAAGTCACTCCACGAACGACAAAAACTACCTCTCGATAATATCCGAGATCCTCAAGTTCGCTGTTCAGAAGAAATACATCGCCCTTTCACCCGTTGACGAACTCACAGACAGCGACAGGAAAGAACTCTGCGGTTCTGGACTAGATGACAAAGAGCCAACGATCCTAACAATAAAACAGACCTCCAAGCTCTTGGAAACAGCTCTGGCGCACTTGGAGATTGGCCTGCTTGGAGCGATCACAATCGGCGTCTTCTGTGGCGTTCGAGTAGAAGAATTGAAGAAACTGGAGTGGCCAGATATAAAGGACTCTGGAAACGATCCAATTGTGACCATATCAGGCAAGATCGCCGAGAAGCGCAGAATTCGACACGTAAACATTCCCCAGAACGCACTGAAATGGCTATCACTATGCACCGAAAGATCGGGTAGTCTTATAGATACCACATACTACAAAGACTATCCAAAACGCTTCAACAAGCTTTTGAAGTTAGCCGGATTCAGACGTAAGGTAAAAGGCAAATGGGTTTCCGACCGGGAGACCAACGCAATGCGTCACAGTTTTGGAACCTATCACTACGCCCTCCACCGCAACCCCTTTGAGACTTCGAGACAACTGGGGCACAAGTCCAACGATCAGGTATTGTTCGACCATTACCGAGCCCTAGCCACCAAGGAGCAAGGAGAAGCTTTCTTCTTGATTGTACCGCCAAAGTCTGAATCTAAACAAGTGGAGTTCGTAGGATGAGCGAGGAGGTCAGCGAAATCGAAAGAGCAAGAGCTTCGTTGGAGAAGGCCATAGCAGCTTGCGAAGAGCTGAATCAAACTGATCCTGATGTGTTATCCGAGCTAGCCGCACATCGGATTCAATGGCCCGTCGTGCTAATGGGACGCAAGGGTCGTACCAAAAATGGTCAAAAGGCCAGTAAGTTCCTAACCTATTTAAGTCTCGGACAATCAGTTCCAGTAAAGGCCGACTTCCCTGGCACTGAGGTGAAGGCCTTCATATTAGTATGCATCGATATGGCGTACTCAATGCGAGGCCAGCCTCGCCCTCCCGAGCCAGAATTGGAAGGCCCTGATGCTCTGGCGAAATACTACTACGACTTCGATCTATGGTGCTTGAATGTGCGCGCTACAGAACTGGATACGCTGAGCGAGAAGAGTAAAAAGAATTGGTTGGATTACCTTGTAGACTGTCTTCTTCTCGAGTTTGAGCAGAGCGTCGAGATCGAGTCCATCGGCGAAGGGGAAGATGAGCACTTTTTTGAGACGGGATACCCCACGGAACTAGAGAGAAGGGGAACACTAAATCAGCAAAAACTTCTTAGGAGAAAAATCAAGACGGCCGATAAAAAAGCCCGAAAAGCCTCTAAGGCGGATGCTAGTTTCGATGCCTTTGACGATTGGAAAAATATTACGCTGGGCGAGCTAGAGAGAAACATTTTGAAATTCCCGCAAAAATGAAGCCAGTCATCAGAGAGGGCGTGAGCGAAATTCTAAACAGTGTCATGCTGTCATCCCCCTGAAAACGACCAAATATTCAGAGACGGCTACCGTTCGATTTTTATGTCGTGATACCTTACAAAGGGCGGCATGGAAAACAAAAGCAATCCGTACCTAAATCAATCAATTCGCTCAAATCCGCCGACCAACATGTCGGTTAAGGAGGCGAGCTTCTACCTGGGAATCTCTGTGAGAAAGCTCAGAGAGTCCATTGCGAGGCATGAAGTGAAGCATGTCCGCTTTGGTTCGAGGATCATCCTCCGCAAACAGGATCTAGACTCTTTCTTAGAAGGGATGGTGGCGTGATGCATACGCTCTACCCTGAAAGCTCCAGGCAGGCGAAAGAAACCGAAGCCAAAGCACTGGATAGTGTGTACGCCGAAAAGAAACAGGGCCCACTTCAGCAACACCCAATCACTGTCACTAACCTCAATTTTTACGCACGATGAATTTAGATAACACGAACGAAGACAGTTCCTCGAAAATCCCTTCTCAAGGGGCTTTTTCAACACACTCTAATCCTGGGTTATACACAGGCATAGGTATGGCACCCAAAGGTCTCGAAAGAGGCCATGAGAAGGGAATTTGGCCATACAAATCGGCCTTCACAGAGAATTCCACGGGTACCAAGAAGTCATATAAGAAGATGATGGATCTCCATTGTCAGTTCTGTGTGGTTCATGACAAAAAAGAGATACGAGAGTGCAGTTGCCATAAGTGTCCATTTTGGCGCTACAGAACCTCAAAGTGCAGGGTCCACAGAGCAATGCTAGGCGGTCTCAAGAAAGGTGAAATCCTAGACTCTGATGAGCTAGCCGAGCTACAAGAGCTAAAGGAATCTGTGCAAGAGGCAGAGGTTCGGGTAATCGCAATGGCGACCAAGCATTGTAAGCAGAAGGCTGGATGGTTCCGCAAGGCGTACAGCGGGAAGTCTAGGGCTGCAGCGATCAAGGCTGAGGAGCTTTATCTTGCCAACTACGATGTGGATCAGGTCGTTCCCTTCGATGAATGGCTAGATGATGAGATCAGAATTTGGAATGAGCAAATTCCAATGAAAGGGGGCAAGTAGCCATGAGCCTCGAAGTATACCTACCTAGAAAACGTTTAAACATTAAGGGGAAGAGGATAAGGTGGAAGAGTAGTCCTAATAGGAATTGGATTAGTACAACTAAACACCACCTACATCCACTACTTGATGCGCCCTGGAAAAAGTGGACATGAGATTCTCAATTACGGAGAATCGAAATATGAGCAAAAATCGTTACAGCGCGGAATTCAAGAAAGAAGCCGCCCGGCTTATCATCATAGAAGGAATGAGCGTCGCGGAGACGTCTAAGAAGCTGGGGGTCAGCCCGGCTCAGCTTTACAAATGGCGAGACTCCCACCTTGAGAGCCTCTCGGGTGAAGCTGCCGCATCGGGCCAGGCAAGCCCCAAGGAAATGGCCGCCGAGATGGACAGCCTGCGCAAGCGGCTGCGTAAGGCGGAGCGGGTTAATGAGATTCTAAAAAAAACAGTAAGCTTCTTTTCCAAGGACGAGATATGATTTTCGAATTCATCAAGGAAAACCGGAGGCTCTTCGAGATCTTGGAAATGTGCGAAACGCTGGACGTATCCACAAATGGATTCTATCGATGGGAAAAGGCCGAACCTAGCGTCCGCGATCAGGAGGACGATTCGCTTAAGAAGAGGATCTTGGAGATTCACGATCAAGCCTCTGGAGATTACGGGCATCGGCCAATCCACGACCACCTAATGGAAGAGCGATACCTGTGCGGTCGCGATCGAACCCTGCGTTTGATGAACGAACTGGAGATATCAGGTCAGCAGTCCAAGGCATACAAGCCGCAGGGCACGGACAGCGCGCACGACTTCGGCTACAGCCCCAACCTGCTCAAGAAGCTTGGGGAAACCCGGTTTTGCGATGAGGCATGGGTTGCCGATACCACTTATCTGTTGACGGATAGCGGGTGGATGTACCTCGCGACTGTGATGGATCGCCACAGCCGCCGTATCCTTGGCTGGAGCGTTTCCCCGAGCAACGACACGGCATTGATCCTGGAAGCCCTTAAGGCGGCCGTCATGACTCGCGGAACGAGCGTTGCGGGAATTATCCACCACAGCGACCGAGGCAGCACCTACGCGAGCTACGCCTATCAGAACTACCTTTTCGCGCTCGGCATGAAATCGAGCATGAGCGCGAAGGGAAATTGCTATGATAACGCGGCCATGGAATCCTTCTACGGACGATTCAAGACCGGCAGCGTGCGAAATCGTATTTTCTCGGACGAAACCGATTTAAGACGGCACGTATTCGATTACATAGAAGTGTTCTACAATCGATTTCGGAAGCATTCATCGCTTGGATACAAAACCCCAATCCAGTTCGAGCGGGAATTTTTTGCCCCCCAAGGGGGGCAAAGGGAAGAGAGATACCTTTACCAATCACAAGAGAACTGATAGAGCCACTAACATACCGAACCAAAACCGAATCAACATACCTAACAAATAAGAATCCCGTGTCCCAGAAAACCAGGGCGCTTCAAGGCTGTTAGGAAAGATAGCGGGAAACTGCTTAACGTTCATCTCTATAACATACGCTCTCTTTTTGATGAGCTCAGAGGCGTTGTTCCTGAAAAACCGAGGTACATTGTTTATTTGGAGGATGGGATTTTTTATGATGACAGTTTATTGGAGAGTATTAAACACCTGCCAGATCTAGACAAAGAATCTGTAGCTGATTGGGCTAAGGTTGTTAGGGACTGGTTACTGGCAATTGAGCAGAGACCTTGGGTGGAAAGATTTGACCCCGAAGACACAGACCCAATAGAGCCGAGATTTAAGTATCATGAAATTACTTACTGGCTCTTCATTAATGAAATCAATGAAGAGTGGGAAAAGGCTACTAAGAAAGAGTTAGCAAAAAGAACCAAGACTCATGATGAGATAGAGAAGAAGGCCGTTAAGCATCTCTCAGAGCACTACAACGTTGAGATGAAAGATGGGTTCCCAAAAGAACGGGAAGGGCAGATTGATTATGAGGATTTTGGTGAAGGCAAAAAGTGGGAAGATTATGCATGGGTTTACCAAGAATACCAAAAGCTCAAGCGGCAGAGGCAAGAGTCTCTAGATGAGGCTAAGCAGTCTGCCAAGAGTAGGTTATTGCATGATCGCATCCGTAAAAGGCTTGCCGAAATGGTGAGTTAAAAAGCGTTTTCCCAAAACTCCTGACTAGGTACTTTCCCATGTACCCATATGATGACCTATGTGGGCCTTCTCTAATCGCTTTAAGCACTCACAGTGGCCCATGTTTTTGACGGTTTATCCC
>JAPKDW010000451.1 GCA_028822375.1 Opitutaceae bacterium
TGGGCCAGGCTGTTCGATAAACGCTCTCAACATCTGATTCCCATTTTTCGAGCAAGGCGCTTTCGCTGGGACTCGGTTGGTTAACCATGCCGCAGGCAGCCTTCGCGATACCGATCGCGATATTTATCGATGTCTTCGGGGATTACATGGAGCGGGAAGTGGGGAGCGATAAAGGCGAGGTATTGAAAGAAGGGTTTCTCGGCTTTGCGTGAGACCCTTTATTTGTCGTGCGGGATCTCGTCTTCTTCGCCTATGGGTTCGCCTTCCCAGACGGGAGTTTTGTCATAGTAGGTGAGCACGCGTGAACCGCTTCCGGCAACGGGACCGTTGTCGATCTTGGGTAGCCATTTGCGCATCGACTTTAGGACGCCTTTGCGTTCAGAGGCTAGATTGGTCCACTCGTGACGATCGTTTACGATATCGTAAAGCTCTTCCTCGCCATCGACGTAATGAATGTATCGCCACTTTTCGGATACGACCGAATAGTTGCCTTGATTGTGGGAAGTGATGGCGGGCCGTTCGCGTGGGGCTCGAGCATTTTTGAGCTGAGGCTTTAGGCTAAGGCCTTCGAGGTGATCGACCGAAGGGAGATTGCAGAGGTCGACCAGGGTCGGGTAAATGTCGAGCAGCTCCGCAGGACGTTGGGTCTTTTGTCCTGACTTGACGCCGGGTCCGGCGAAGATGAGCGGGACGCGGGTGGAGTTTCGCCAAAGCGTGTTTTTGCCGGTAATCGATTTTTCACCGAGGTGGTAGCCATGGTCGCTCCAGAGAACGACGATCGTGTCGTCTTGGAGTCCGGCGTCATCGAGCGCCTTCAAGATACGGCCAACTTGGTTGTCTACGAAACTGGTGGAAGCAAGATAGGAGCGGACGAGGTTGATTTGCTGGTCGTTTTCGTCTAACCATCTTTGGCGTGGTTCGGGAAGCTTCCAATGTATCCACCAAGAGGATCGTGGAGTGTCATCGCGGTCGCCTTCCGGCATTGGAGGAAGAACAGATTCATTATCTGGATACAGGTCGAACCACTTCTGGGTTGCGTAGCAAGGTACGTGAGGCAGGAAAAATCCGGCGGCGAGGAAGAACGGTTTGTCCTTCGGCATGTTCTTGATCATCTCTACGGCCTGAGAGGCTACGTCGAAGTCGCCTTTGGTCGAGTCGTCGTTATTGTCGGGCCAGACGCCCCAATCCATTAGCGGGTGGTTACCGAATGGAGTGGTAGGAATGAGCTTTTGCGGCGGTTTCGAACCGACTCCACCGCGTGATCCCCAATTTTGGAATTCCGGGTTTTTCTCGGTTTTCGGTTGAGATCGAATGCTGTGGTAGATTTTCCCATTGCTGTAAGTTTGATAGCCATTGGCGGCGAAATGCTGGGGAAGGGATACGAGGTCGTTCCATTGCGGAACGTCGCGAAACCAGGGTCTTAAGCCGTGTATACCTGTAGTGCTTGGGCGAAGACCGACCATTAAGCTGGTGCGTGACGGATTGCAGAGCGGAGCCTGACAATGGGCGTTTGCGAAGAGCGTTCCACGGGCGGCGAGCTTGTCGATGTTGGGCGTCTTGACCATGGGGTGCGAATCCATGCAGCCAATCCAGTCGTTTTGGTCATCGATAGCGATGAAGAGAATGTTGGGCTTTTCCGCGGCGGTACTTGCGAAAGCAATTAGCGTCAGCGAGACAAGGTAGGGGAGAAAACGTTTCACTAGAATAAAAAAGCGTAGAGTTGCCCCAGAGGCAACTCT
>JAPKDW010000181.1 GCA_028822375.1 Opitutaceae bacterium
CAACGTCAGAACCGCAAAATTCCCGATCACATAGCACAGCACCGGCAAAAACATATGCCACACCAAGTCTTTCGATTTCTCAAAAAACGTAAGCTCTTCCCAATTTTCCGCATGAAACCCACCAAGAGGAAACCAATCGAAAAACGCATCTGAGGTGCCCGAGAACAGTGTCTTAAGCAGCATTCCGAACGCAAACGCAGGAATCGCATACCCCACGAAAACAACGATACTCGACCCCAAGTCGAAAAGCCCGCCATTGCGCATCGCCTTCGCAATTCCTAGTGGAATGCATATCAAATAGGTCAACACGAAGCTCACGATCCCGAAGGTCAGCGACACCGGAAAACGGCTGAATATGAGTTCGCCTACCGACTTGTTGCTATAAACATAGGAATCGACTGACATCCCAAGGCGATTCGTAACGAGCCAGTTCCAGTATCGTTGCAGAATTGGCTTATCGAAGCCGAAATGTTCTTTGAGCGCCTCGCGTTGGCTCTCGGAAATCTGCTCCGACCCCAAAGCCCCTCCACTGCCTTCACCTCCATCGGAGGCGGCCCTCATTTTAAGCAACGCCTGCTCTACCGGACCACCGGGAACGAATTGGCAAAGCAAAAACGACGAAAGAGTAATCCCTATGAACGTCGGAATGATCAGTAATAGGCGACGAATGAAATAAGTGCTTCGTTGGTCCATAATCGATCGAGACGATCAATTCCCCTCAAACAGTTCATCGAATACGATCTTCGATGATTTCGCAGGCAGAGGCTGTTTTGTCTCCATCGCCATCTCCAAGTCAGCGTCGGAGTCAGGGTCTATCCAGAAATAGTGATACGCCCCTTCTTCATCGGAGTATTTGTCCAGAACAGTATCTGGGGTTCCAAATTTGTTCCAGTAAAGCAGCCGCTTGTAATTATTAGTCCACAACAAAACATAGGGGATCTCAGAATACAAATACCCATCAATTTCACGCAAAATATCGTTACGCTCATTAACTGAAAAAATCGATTTTTGCTTTTCGATCAGCTCATCTACTTTCCCTTTCCGAAAGCCAGAAACATTGTTCCCCGACTTGCGAGTCGCCTCCTTCGAATGCCACATCCCTTCCGGATCGCGAAAGATGCTCGAACCATAGGAAGCCCAGGTCATCTCGTAGTTGAATTCGTCCATATCCTTAGTCCACGCCGCCCAATCCTTCTTCACAATGTTAAGCTCTATCCCCACATCCTTGAGAGCCTCTCGATAGATCACTAAAAACTTTTCAGAAGAGGAGCTCCTAATTAGAAAGTTAATGACAAACGGTTGACCATTATTCTCAAGCAAGCCCGTTCCGGGGTTCGCCTTCCATCCGGCCTCAGCCAACAAGCGTCGCGCTTTCTCCAAATCGAAATCGAACGACTGATTCCGATTGGGATACTCCTCGTCATAAAGATCCGTATAGTAGGACTGGAGTAGGAAATACGCATTATACATCAGCGTTTCATTCATCCGCTCCCGATCCAACAAATGCGCTAGAGCCTGGCGGACGCGAATATCTCCGTATGGTTCTTTTCGTCGATTAATGGCAAATCCCTGAAATGAAATCGGCTCTTTGTTGTAGACTGCTTGTTTCACAATCCAATTCTGATCATAGACCTCACCTTTCGTTTGGTTCACCCAGCGGTGCGAGGTGTAGACCGCAAAAAAATCCACATTCCTCTTCAAAAACGCGTCGTATTCCATGTCTCGATCCGGATAGAAACGGAACTCGATTTCTTCGAAATTGTCGACGCCTATAAATCGCTTCTGATCGTCAAGCCACCAATCGCTTCTCCGCTTGATTCTCAAATACGAACCCTCCTTGAGGTCGCTCAAAACATATCTCCCGGAAACAACTGGGAATTCGAAATTCTCCTTATTGAAGTCCTTTCCCTCGAACGCATGTTTCGGGAGCAACTGAATTCCTCCAATTGTGTTCAGGTTACTCCAATGCAATTCCTTCGCCACAAATCTCACTGTATGTTCATCTAACAATTCGGGTGCTTCGAACTTCTCAAGACCATGCTTAAATACGCCCGTCAAGTTTTTCGGATCCAAAAGCGTCTCAATAGTGAAGACCAAATCGTTAGCCGTAATGGGTTTCCCATCACTCCATTTCGCCTCGGGATCGAAATGAACTGTAAATACCTTCTTGTCATCCGATATTTCAACTCTTTCGGCAATCATCGGTCCCCATTCCAAGGTTACAGGGTCCATCCCCAACAACCCATCGTAAAGATGAGAGAACAACGCAGAACTCTGCATCGTATAATTCGTGTACATATTAAAGCTACTCGGGTAAGGCCCCATCGCAATTTTCACCTTCCCTCCCACAATGGCATCGGGACTCGCGATCGGATCGTAATCGTCGATCCAACTCGGGGCCGGGATCGTTTGCCCCGCGTTAGCGAGCGTTCCCGGAAACAAAAAAGCCTGACTAGCGATTAAGGCTAAAATCAGGCAGCGGCGTTTCGAGTTTTTTGGGTATTCTTTAAGCATGATGCAATTGAAATTGAGATATCGGTATAACGGTCGAATTTTTCAATCCGTTTCGCGAATGGACAAATTTTCGTAAGACACGGTTCCTAAGTAACTTCGCTCCATTTTGCCAGCCTCAAAAAAGACCCAATCCAAGTATCACGCATTGCCAATCTTTCGACCTCCTCTAACTTTAACCTCAATGTACGCCAAATTCGCCAAATGGTACGACAGCCATTATCGCTCCATCAAAGACTACGACGCCGAAGTCGAACGGATAGCCTACATCCTGGAGAAACTAGATTCCCAGCCTAGATCCATTCTCGATATCGCCTGCGGCACGGGGGAGCACGCTCGAATCCTAAGGGAATCCTACGGCTACGACGTCGACGGCATCGACCTTCAGCCTAACCTCGTCGAAATCGCCCAAGGCAAAAACCCAGCCGGTGATTTCACAGTGGCCGACATGCGCGATTTTCGCCTGCCTCGCAAGTACGACGCAATCACCTGCCTTTTCAGTTCGCTTGGTTACGCCGAAACGCCCGAAGGGCTCGCATCGACGATTCAGTCGATTGCACGTCACCTCCAACCCGGCGGCTGGCTCCTCATCGAACCCTGGGTTGAACCAACTGATTGGAAAAACGGCATAACTGACGCCACCGAAAGCCACGACGAAACCAAAAACGTTCGCGTACTCCAAGCCCGGCAAAGCTCCACCGATGGCAAAGTCTCCGTGCTCACAATCGATTACGAAATCGAGACGCCTGACGAAACTTTTTCCTTCACCGAAATGCATCGCCTAGGTCTCTTTACGCGCGAAGAGATCGAATCCACGCTTGTGGAGAACCATTTCGAATCGCGCTACCTGCCCAATGGAGTCCTCAACGGCCCTCTCCACCTAGCCTGTTACACGCCTTAAGAACAGTCCAATGATCAATGTAGGAGCGGGTTTGTCCCGCGATCGTGTGACTTGCTAATAATTGAACTAGAGGGATCGCGGGATAAACCCGCTCCTACAACTTAAAGAGGCAACAAGCCCGGCAAACCGACCCTTCACCATTCACCCTTCAGGCCGCCCACTCATTCCATCGGCAATACGCTCGGCGATATCTCCTTCGAATTGCAAGGAACGCGTTGGGAAGGCCATTGACGAACCGCGAGCTTCGACTGCTTTCATGATCTTGATATTAATCCGCTGGCGGATGTCCATGTGGGCCAACCAGGCAGTCGTGCTCGTGAAATAATAAACGAGTATCTGCAAGGAGCTCTCCCCGAATTCCGTAAAGTTCACCAAGATAAAATCCTGCTGCACTCCCTCGTCCTCTTTCAGGAGCTGCTTTATGTCTTGGACTAGATCGTGCATCGAGTCCGCCGGAGTGCTGTACGTAACGCCAATATACTGCTTAACGCGACGCTTCGGCATCTTACTCCAATTCTCGATAATCTCATTGGCCAAGACCTTATTTGGGATCGACATAAGCGACTTCGACCAAGTGCGCACCTTCGTAGAACGCATTCCAATCGCCTCGACATCCCCGTCTACCTTGCTGCCAACTTGTATCCAATCGCCCACCTTAAAGGGACGATCAGCGATCAGCGAAATCGAACCGAAAAAATTGCCCAAAGTCTCCTGAGCAGCCAAGGCAACTGCGAGACCGCCGATTCCCAGACCAGCCAATAAAGAGCTCACCGAGTAACCCCAGTTTTGAGCCACCATAATAACGGCGATAATAAAGAGAAAAGTCCGTACCGCTTTTTGGATGATCGGAATAAATCCATGAACGCCCATTTCTTTATCCTCCGCCACCTCCATCATGGTTTCCGAGAACACGTCTACAGATCGCAGCAGACCCCAGAACACCACGACCATCATGGCAGCCTTAAAGCCAAGAATGACTGTCTCATCCCAATCGGGAGACAGGTTCAACACCGTCAGAGCGATAAACATTCCAATAACGAAAACCATCCAACCGACAGGTCCTCGCATTGCCGGAATCATCTTGTCATCGAATTTCCATGACGTCTTCTCCGCTATGCGGCGTAACCAATTCTCAAACAAAAATCCTACGATTTTTCGGGCGATATACGTGAGAAGAATGATTCCGAAACTGAATAACAATCGTCCCCAAGAATTTTCTCCCAGATCGTCCTGGAAAACCTCGGAGAACTTGGATCGAATCTCGTCTCTGAGACCCTCGAATTCCCCAGTCCCGTCTCCTGAAGCCACTGCGGCCGCGATCGCCGGACTCTCTTCGCCAGCATTCTCACCCTGAGCCCAAAGCCCTTGTCCAAACGATGACAATACGATCGTCAGCAATACCAAATAGAATCGTTTCATAAGATAGGAAAACCGCATTTCAATCAGCCCTCACGCCTAAAAGCAACCCTCGAGGCAATCCCGAGAAGCTGTCCGAAAACCGTGGGAACAATCCCCCGACAAACGAACCCCAAAAACCATGTGCATCCGTTTTGACCGTTTAAATCACAACGTTGTAATTTAAACGGTCGGATCTGACGGATCCTCAACTTCGGCCAGACACGAAAAAGCGCCGGCTCCCCTCCCCGGGAACCGACGCCAATGGCCGCGCGGATCAACGCTTTAGTTGATCGCTATCTTGCGCGGCTTCTTTTCCTCCTCTTTTGGCAAAGTCAGGCTAAGTACGCCATTTTTCAAATCGGCGGAAATATTCTTCTCCTCGACTTGGTCGCCGACCATCAAGCGAAGCCGGTAGGCAAACGCCTCCTTCTCTTCGCCGAGAGCCTTCCACTCTTTCGAGATCTGACGACTCCGTTTGCCGATCGCCTCTAATAGCCCATCGTGAAGCGTGATCCCTAGATCCTGCTTCGCGACCCCTGGCAAATCAGCCGAGACCAAGAAAGATTCCGCCTGGTCGGCGATATCATAGCGTGGTTGGACATAAGCCAAGTTTTCGTCGCCCGCGCTGCATTGATTTCGCGAATTCGCAGCGAGAGCCGATGGTTTAAATACATTCATAATAGTCATGTTAAATTCTCCTTTTTAAACGTTCTCGTTTTACAGGTCTATTTTTAGTTCACATCAATGCGACGCGGTTTGACCGCCTCGGTTTTCGGAAAGCTGACGCTCAATACGCCATCCTTGTACTCCGCAGACACCTTTTCGGAGTCGATCCCTTCTGGAATCGAAATCGACTGGCGATAAGACAAATCGCCCTCAGTGCCTTCCTTCTCGGATCGCATTTCCCGCTTGGCCGACAAATTTAGGACCCTGTCGCTAAGCTCGAGCGTCACATCCTTAGACTCCGCTCCCGGTAGTTCTAACTGAACCACATAGGCTTCGTCATGTTCGTACCAAACAGGATTCAGCGATTTACTGCCAGATTCAGCAAAGCATTCGCCTCCGGCATCAAAATGACTCGGCAAGCTGCCAAGCAGTTTTTCGAATTCCCTTTCCATGCTCGAGAACGAGCCACTAGAAAACGGACTGATTCCATATCGTGTGTTAAATGGGCTTAAGTATTTCATATTTTCCTCCTCTTTTGTTAGATTTCAATTTGATTGAAGTGCCCTGTACTGTGCATAAATGATACCAAATTGGAATATTCATAAGTTGTTGTTAATCAGTTATAATTAGCTTATATTCAAAACAATTGAGACAAATTGACTCATTTTAGCGTGTCGTTTTGTCCAATTCGCCTGAATCATTTCCCACTTGCGAACACGAGCCCTCAGTCGCCTTTATAAGGTGGTAGGGCGGCATTGCCGAGGCCGCAGCAGAGACTAATTAAAAAAATTTGAGTTCTGTTGCAGCCTCGGCGATGCCGCCCTACCTTTCGCCACCTAAAGCCTGCGAGCCTCGATAAATACCCTTTTCGACCACATTCAAACACACCCTTATGACGCGCTCTGTGGTTTATGAGATTGAACTCTTCGGACGGAGGCTCTTTCTTGCCGCAAATTCCCAAGCCATGGACTCGATCTTCGACCACATTCACGAACGCCGCCTAACCGATAGCCAGAAATGGCAGAAATACGCGGGCAAGGACATCCTGCCCATGTGGGTCGCCGACATGGATTTCAAATCGCCCGAGCCAGTACTCCAAGCGCTGCACGAGCGAATCGATCACGGTATCTTTGGCTACGCCCGACCGGAGCGAAGCGCCACCGAGGCGATTCTCGAGATGCTCGAACGCAACTACGGTTGGCAAGTCAAAGAAGAATGGCTCGTTTGGCTTCCTGGTTTAGTCGTTGGACTGAACATCACCAGTCGCGCTTTCACCGAACCCGGCGACAACATCCTTACCAATACCCCTATCTATCCGCCGTTCCTTCTTGGACCTAGGTTTCAAAACCGCTCGGTCACCAAAGCGAAAATGATCTTGGACGGCAACAAATGGGTTATCGATTGGGATGCGATGGAAGCGGCAATCGACGAAAAGACCAAAATCTTTCTCTTCTGCAATCCCTACAATCCTTGTGCTCGTGTATTCGAGCGCGATGAGCTCGAACGCGTTGAAGCATTCTGCGAACGCCATGACCTAATCCTTTGCTCCGACGAAATTCACTGCGAACTCGTGCTCGATGGCCGCGAGCATACGCCTATCGCAACGCTTTCCGAAGCAACCGCTCAACGCTCGCTCACTCTCATCGCGCCGAGCAAAACCTACAACCTAGCAGGACTCGGGTGCTCGCTCGCCATCATTCCAAATGGCGATCTTCGCCGGCGCTTTAATAGTGCAGCTCGTGGAATCATGGCAGAAGTCAACAACCTCGGCTACGTAGCCTGTGAAGCTGCATACCGCCACGGAGGGCCATGGCTCGATGAGCTTCGCACCTATCTTGCTGGCAATCGCGACCTCATCCAAACCTTCATCCAAGAGCGCATTCCCGAAATCGGTCTCTACGAGCATCAGGCCACCTATCTTTCGTGGATGGACGTCAGCAAGCTCGAGCTGAAAGACCCGGTCGGGCATTTCGAAAGCCACGGCATTGGGCTCACAGACGGAGCATTCTTCGATTCGCCCTCCCACGTTCGCCTGAACTTCGGCTGTCCACGATCAACCTTACAAGAAGGTCTCAATCGTATTAAGACCGCCGTCGAAGCCTTACGTTAGGGGCCGGTTCAGCTCGGCCACGCTATCGCCAAGTTCAGCGAGTATCATCAAGGCCGCTTGGAATCGAATCCGCGTCGCTTCGTCTAGGATGCGACCCGATTCTCGGTATTCGAAAAACCCCTTCGACAAACGAAACGAACCTTTGCCTTGGAATTCCTCCAAGCGACTCCGAAGCGATTCGTTCAAAAGCCGATCGCCAATCGTCTGACTATCGGAATAAATCACATACGACGCTATCGGCGACTCCGTCTTCACAAACTCCGCTTTCCTATCGAAACGAGCCTGCTCGTCTCCATCAGTCGCCTCTAAGAGGATCTCTAACTCTCCCGCGAAAAGCATCTCAAGCGATAGCGAGGTCCAAAGCGTCTTTCCCGATTTGCTTTCATGATAGTGATCGTACAAGGAAACCGGATACCCTCCATACGCTCCCGACAAAGAAAAACGTTCCCCAATACCGCTACCCCATTTACTCGAAAAAGCCGATCGCTTGAGTTGGAACCGCCTTTCCAAAATTTCGTATTGAACAAGCATCGCCGTCTGCGAGCGGCCCAAAACATGCGGAAGGAACAACAAAATGAGCGCAAATACGAGTCCGATGACGAGGATGAACATTCTTTCAAATAATTGGAAAATAGTCGCTACATCGCACGCACGCCTTGTCAAATCAGGCGAATGAGCGCAGGTTTATCCCAAGATGTGCGGGCGTTATACATTGGTCAAGAAACCGATCTCGATTGGCAAGGACTTCATGCGGAAAATTCAACCGCCAAAGTCTCCCTCCGGCTCGGAGATACCCTTTAAAAAACGCTACAATATCGCTCCAACCCAAGAGAATCTCGTCATCCGCAAACACGGTGAAGATGATCAGCTCTCGGCTTCGGCCATGCGTTGGGGCCTAATCCCTAGCTGGTCGAAGACCGGCACAACCCAGTCGCTTCTAATAAACGCCCGCTCCGAAACGATCGCCGATAAACCCTCTTTCAAAGGCGCCTACCAGCGCAGACGGTGCCTTGTCCCGGCCGATGGTTACTGCGAGTGGAAACGACAGCGAAAGCTCAACCAACCCCACTACCTGCAACTCGCCGACGAATCTGTCTTCTACATGGCCGGCATTTGGGAAACTTGGTACGACGATGGTGGCAACTCTTTAGACAGTTACGCCATCCTCACCACTCAAGCGAACGCCCTAGCGGCGAAAATCCACGAACGCATGCCGGTGATTCTGCTGGACGACCGAGCAATGGAATGGCTCGAAGGCGATCCGCAAAAATTCGAGACGGACCGACGCTTCGAGTTCTTCGCCGCTATCGAATCCGAGCAAATGCAGAGTCGTCCCGTAAATTCAATCGTTAACAACAATCAAAACGACTCTCCCGAATGCATTGCGCCGCCGCTCGTCGAAGCGACAACCCAGCTCGATATGGGGTTCTGAAAGTAGCGCGTGTTGTCGTTCTAAAGCAGCGGATCGCGGGGTAAACCCGCTCCTACATTTAGAGCAATTGTAGGAGCGGGT
>JAPKDW010000452.1 GCA_028822375.1 Opitutaceae bacterium
CGTCGCGTTCTTCTGCAATATTTCAGACGCAACTTTGACCGATGTCGACTTCTTTACCGACTTCATAGATTTCATGGCCGCTAATCAACATCTTGCCGAAAGCCTAGTGTTCGAGTTCAGTTACTCAACCGTTCGTCAGCCAGCATATGACGTGCAAACCAGCTTACAGCGGCTGTCGAGCCTCGGGTTTAAGTTTTCCGTTGATAAGGTCGATCAGATCGACCTAGACCTCCCCAAGCTCGCAATTCAGGGCTTTAAGTATATTAAGATCAACGCGCATCTCCTGCATGAAATGGCACGGGGAGACCCGCCTCGATTAAACATGAGAGCCCTCAAGGGCGCCTTGGATCGGGAAGCAATGGATTTGATCGTCGAGAAAATTGAGACGGAGGAGATGCTTTTGGATCTGCTGGACCTTAATATCGATTTCGGACAAGGCTATCTCTTCGGCGAACCACGCCCGACATCCGGTGAGCCTTAATGGGGGTTGAACAACGCTCGACGCTTCCCGGCATCGGAACCATCGCCGATAGCTATGATGGATTTGTGTTTGACGTTTGGGGAACTGTTTATGACGGCTACAGCATTTTTCCCGGCGTCATCGACGTATTCAAGAAATTGCGCCGACTAAAAAAACGTGTCGCTTTTTTGTCGAACTCACCACAACTTCCTCGGGTGGTCGCGAGCCGACTGGAAAAGATCGGTTTCGAAGCGCAACACTATGATGGAATCGTAACCTCCGGCGGTGAAACACATCGCCAACTTACGGTGCCCGCCGCCCCAGGGATGGAAGCGTTTCAGGGTCCAGTATTTCAAACCGGCCCAGATCGATTTCCCGACACTCTCCCGTCTAACGTCGCTCTAATCGCCAATAACATCGAGGACGCGGATTGGATTTTGAACACTGGTCCCAATCTTCCGCCTGAAACCATCGAGGATTACGAATTCGTTCTAGGAAACGCCGCGAAACGAGACCTGCCGATGCTTTGCGCCAATCCCGACAAGGCGGTTTTCCAGGGCTCGGAGCGTCATATCTGTGCTGGCGCCATCGCGGACCGCTATACCGCGTTAGGTGGGTCCGTGCGTTATATCGGGAAACCTCACCCGGCTGTATTCGAACGCTGCCAGCTAATGCTTGAGATCGGCACGGCTTCCAAACTTCTCATGGTCGGGGACAATCTAGAGACCGACATTCTTGGCGCCAACCGAGTTGGATACCATTCGCTTCTTATCGCGTCTGGCGTCCACGCCCTCGTTGATTGTGATGGCAGTATATCGCTCTCTCAGCTCGACGGCATTGAAATCGCTGCAGGAGCCCAACCAAATTACGTGATTGATAAACTTTGCTGGTAATCATTCCAGTTCAGGTCGCGCGGTCTACTCCTCGCCGCGACACCGGCACTGACCCAAGGAAAAGCGTTTGATCGCAATTTCAAAGGTGGTCGAAAACAACGCTTGTGAAGGATGTGAAAATCCTTCGACGGGATGACGACTGAGCAACCTCTTGTCGTTTTCAATAACAATTCGAAAATACATGGATTGGAAAACTCTGAGTGATGAGAACAAGCGCTAAGCGAGGCGTCGCAGATCGGGTCTGACGCAAAAACCATCAATATTAAGATACTTGAGATCACTGCCGTATTTTTTTTCAAAAATACGGCTATAATAAAGATTAATATTATTAATAACTAATTATTTTCATCAATTATT
>JAPKDW010000182.1 GCA_028822375.1 Opitutaceae bacterium
CCACCGATAGATCGTACAGCTCCCAAGCGCCCTTGTGCAGCTTAACCGCCTTCAAATCGCCTTCGCGAACGCCGCAATTGCCTTCGTGCTCCCAGAAATACTGTCGCTTCTCCAATAGGGCCTTTCCCTTGATTAGCTTCGCAAAGCTCTTGCCCTGAACTGCGCGTATGTCGTTCCCACTAAATGTTTCCGGATAACCAACACCTGCCAGCTCAAGCAGTGTCGGCATCACATCGATAACGTGTATCATGCTATCCGTCTTTCGTCCCTCATTCCGAACGCCCTTCGGCCAATGCAAAATCAATGGCGAGGCAATCCCGCCCTCGTGCGTCTGAGTCTTGTACTTCCGGAACGGCGTATTGCTGACATTAGCCCAATGCTTACCATAGGAAACGAAGGATTCGTTAGTACCAATTCGACCGCGAGGTCCACCATCCAACTCCCAATCCACCTCGGAGGACACCGCCCCGTTATCCGACATAAAAAGTATAGCCGTGTTTTCGAACAAACCCATCGCTTTAAGTCCGGACACAAGCTTCCCTACATTCTGATCCAGACTGTCAACTTGAGCCGCATAAACAGCCATCTTGCGATCCATCGTCTTAGGATCGTCACTAGAATCCACATCCAATATGGGTGACAGTTCAGTATTCGCTTTAACGATACCCATCGCTTTCTGTTTTTCGAAACGAGCTTGGCGAACCGCTTCGTAGCCCACTTCGTAAGTTCCCAGGTACTTTTCGACATCCCGTTCGTGAGCTTGGAGCGGATAATGAGGAGCGACGTAAGCCATGTAGAGAAAGAATGGCTGATCGTCGTTTTTGGATTCTTCGATAAACAACAAGGCCTCTTCCGTAAACGCATCAGTCGTGTAATAGTCCGGATCCGTTGGCTCGACATGAACCCCATTTCGATAGATTTCCCGATCGATAAAACGAGAGGGATAGAAATAAAGCCCCCCGCCTTTGGGAATCCCGTAAAATCGCTGAAATCCCCTACGATCTGGCCAATACTCGCGAGCGCCTCCTAAATGCCACTTCCCGCTGAGGATTGTTCGATAACCGTTATTTCCTAATACTTCGGCGATCGTAACAGTGTCACGACCTAGAAACCCCTGATAGCTGGGGTATCCCTTATCCGAATCCATATGCCCCACTCCAGCGGCATGTGAATAAAGCCCGGTCAGCAAACTCGCTCTCGTCGGGCAGCAACGGGCAGTATTGTAGAGATTAGTAAAGAGCAGGCCATCCTCAGCTAGCGAGTCGAGATTCGGCGTCTCAATTTCACTCCCCATGCATCCAATATCCGAATACCCCATATCATCAACGAGGATAACAATGAAATTCGGGCATACGTTTCCATTCACTTCATTCAAGCAGAAGCAAATCGGAACAAATAGGAGGAATAAGGAAACTAAGCCGTTTTTCACTGTGTCAAATTAATCTCGGAAAAGAGCTGCATTCACCAAGCATCCAAGATGCCGTCACTTCGTAGCGCGAAGCTTCACTTCACGCGCCCGACCGACCTTATTCAGAGTATTGCCCGGTCTGAAATGGCTATCGACCAATACCACTTTAGGGTTTTCCGGAATGCCTGAGTTATTCAAATTGATATCCGAAAAAGTAAGCTTCAGCGCTTCGCTTCCTACCAGCTCGTGACGGTGATCCACGCCTGAAGCTTTCTTGTGGTCCTCCAAAATCTCCAAACTTGCGAATCCCAAATCGTCCGGAATATTGTAGCCAAGGCCTTCGAGCACTCGATAGATCTTACCGGAACTAATCACTACATCCGGCTTGTACTTCTTCATCCACCTCTCCACGCCTTCCCTTTGGATTTCTCTGCGACGTAAAATCGGTATTCGTAGAGACTCGTCAATTTGCGCCGAGTAATAAAGAAACGAAGACGAGTAGAGCTTATGGCCCACTCCTCCTGACCCATAGGTCATAATGAACCCGACCCGCTTATAGCCCAAACGACAAATTTGCTCGATCAGCTCGTCCATCATCTGAAGGTAATCAGGACAAGACCGATTCAACATCGGATCGATAATACTGTATCCAGGAGTCGATACGCAGAATCCCGAGATGTCCAAATCAAGTTTCCCCACACCCGTCTGAAAAGGCATCACGACGACCCCCTTTATGCCTCGAGCAATGAGAATATTCCTCAGTCGCTTTGGGCTGACTCCCAAATCGACGAGAAACATGACATCAACTCCGTAGCCATTTCCTTTCGCCTCCGCTTCGACGCCTGCCAAGAATGCTTGGATTCTTGGATACAATTTCAAATCCGATTTTCGGACATCCAAAATCAATACCGCAATCGTCGACATTTGCTCGAGCTTTCGGTATGAACGTAAATGCTCCATGAGCTCCGTCACCCGACCGTCTTTGACGTAGCCAATCCGATCCGCAGCTCGGTGAATCTCGTCTCGCTTCTCCTTCGAAACCTTGGGACTGTTTCGAAGAGCCAACGAAACCGCTGAAACTGATACGCCTACCTCTTTCGCGAGGTCGCGCATGCTAATCCGACTTCTTTGTTCACTCGATCCCATATCGGCTATCGGACTCCCAATTCATCGAGCCGCGTAATACGGTCCATAAAAGTTCTTTTAGAGGATTGCCCATCAATTCTAGAGTAATAGATTCGCATTTCTAAGCTTTTCACGCAAATGCAGTCAACTATTGACCATATAAGCCCATGCCTATGGGTAAGAGCAATGGTTAAACCGACGTTAAATCGAAATGCGTTCTAACTGAAACCACGCCGCCTTGCGACGTAGCTACGACGAGACCTCGGCGTGGAATCTGCAATAGACACAACTGTTTAGACTTAAGTTGACGCCTATTCACTAATCAGGATCATACCAGCGAGGCACGAGCGCATCCTGTTTATACCAATACCCATATTACTTAACTGAAAAATCCCAATATCATGAAATCTAAATTTCTAATCCCCCTATTAATCACGCTCTCGGCGAACCTGTTAACCGCTCAAAACTGGCCGCAAGCAGGCGGGCCAAATGGCGACTTCATCATAGAAAACGCTAAAGCGCCCAGTAGCTGGAGCGTGACGCTCGACCAGAATATCGCCTGGAAAAGAACCTTACCTGAACTGGGACAGAGTTCCGTTACTATCTGGGAGGACAAAATATTTTTCACCATCAACAAACCCGTCCAAGAGGATACAGTCTTGGCCAAGGACGTTATCGCCTATTGCTGCAGCGCGGTTGACGGATCAGTACTATGGACTCGCGAGATAACGGGTATTCATCTGCTTAAGATAGGCACCAGTTGGGGTGACAGCTCTGGATTGCCAGCAGTGACCAATGGCGAGCAGGTTGCTTTCTTCAACGCATCAGGCGCCATCGAAAATTTCGACATGGAAGGAAATCGAATCTGGAGACGTGAAGCGCTTTCTGCCTACCGCGGAACTCCCTTCATGATAGACAACGCTCTCATCTATATGCAGATGAATTGGGGTCCGGACGAAAAAGGAGGTTATCCTCACCCGAAAGAAGAACTTCCCGTATCCAAATGGACTCAAGTCCAAGCAGTCGATTTCGAAACGGGAAATCCGATTTGGTCCACGACCTGCGGCGGAAATATTGGTAGCCAACCCGTTCCCCTCAAATTGCAAAATGGTCGCGACGCATTTCTCGTCGGACGTGGTGGCGGACATGCTCCTCCCGAAAACCCACTAGGCGTTTCATTAGTCGATGCCCGCGACGGTACCGAAATCTGGAAACTTCCGATCGACGGGTATGAATCCAGACAAACCAAGCCGATTCACAATGGACAGGCTCTCGTAATTCACGATGAAGAGCATTGGTGGGTGGATATCGGTTCGGGAAAAATCTCTCGAAATGTATCTCTTACCCATAATGTCAGCGTCCGAATCAAAAGCGGAGATCGTTGGATCTCGAAAACGATGGATCTCGAAACGAGCTCAAGGGCCGAAAAGAGTGACCAATCGAATTTACTTGTAGGCGATTATCATTACTTCCGAAGCTATATTCACAACTACCTCGGTCGCATAAATGCGAATACAGGCAAGGTCGAATATCTTCAACTTCCCGTCAGCATGTTGCGAGCTCTCAATAAGCCGGATCGCTTCATCTGGAGCGAGAGCGACTTAGAGTCTACCCCGGAGAAAACGTTCAACGTTCCGACCAAAATCTCTTATTGGACCTTCAAGACAAACCGGGTTACCAATTCGCGCGGATTCAAACTTCTGGGAGATGTTCGGTCTCAGGGAAATGGGTGGGGACACTTCGCATCTCAAATTCCTACAGCGATTGGATCCCAACTCTATGTCCCAATAATGAACGGCATGGTATACGTCATCGATTGGAACGCGAAAGTCCTCGATGAACGCGCCCTCATTTCGATCAACGACCTAGGTCCTCTTGGCGACGCTTGGACGCGAAGCAATATCTCCTATTCCAATGGCAAGCTATTCGCCCAAACCATCCAGGAGATCGTTTGTATCCAGAAATAGATTTTTAAAAAACCACCCGCTGCGCTCATACACGTCAACATAACAGAAACTTCCCCAAAAACCACGCCGCGCTGCGACGTAGCTACGCCAGGGACTCGTGTGGGATATGCAATGACAATTAACCAGATGGCCTTAAGTTGACGCCAATGCACTGATTGAGCTGAAGCAAACTAATAATAGCCGCAAAAAGGCACAAAAAGCGCAAAACGAATACAGATACTTGAACATAGCGAAGTCACAAATTTGTGCTTTTTGTGCCTTTTTGCGGCAGATATTTTCATCTGACCCATCACCCTCCAGCGCAGCGAGTGGTTCAAATATTCACTCCGAATAACAGCGGATTTCAAACAAACTCGCCGCAACATTCTCCATTGGGTGCTCCAATTTAAGCGTTAGGCCTTTTGTCTCCACCGCTTCATCGAAGACGATTCGATTTATCGTCTGATGATTGCCGCTTTGTCGAAACAACTCCTTACCATCCGCATCATGCAAGGAGTAATTCTTCACGCAAAACGGAAGCTCGCGCTCAGGATGACCCAACTGCGAATTCTCCAAAGGATGATCAAAGTCTGTATCGAAATATAAATACACGCGCTTAATATCGACTGGCTCATCCCATTTTAAACGAATTTCAGGACTCGGATCCTCTCGATCCGCTACCCAGCAATTCCCATTCGAAAAGGGTCGTGTAATTCCATTCGCCAATAAATCAGGACTATACGGCTCAATTGCAGGAACAATCTTCATCGCTATATTCTGACCTTCGGGACGCCGTAACGGACGCCAAAACTCGAAGCTCTCTATCCCAATGCCATCCGGTGGATTCTGAGCTCCATTATTGGACACCGCTTTGTTACCAATATTGAATACGGAAACAATCCCGCTTTGAAGCCGATTGCTCATTCGAACCTTGACCGTGGCGTCAGCGTGAAACGAAAGCATCGCATAATGATCTTCCCCTAGGCATTCGGAAAACTCGCATACACTTTTCTGAATACCAGCACGCAGTAGTATTTTCAGAGATTCAATCAGCAAATCAGGTGTGTAATGCCGAGAATCAGAACTCGTGCGTAGCTTTACTTCCAAGTTCGTTTCAGCATCGCTCTCCACTTCTATTTCAAATTGATAAGCGACGCCCCGTTTCAATGGAAGCAGTTGTCCTGAAGCGTGCTCCAGACTGAACCACGGTCCACCGTCAAAGGGAATTCCATCGAGAAGATCGCAAGAAGACGCTTCGATTTTTGCCGATGAAGCGAGATTCGCCTCTTCCCTAATCGAAACTCCAGGTATTGCCTGTCCCTCGCGATTCAAAGCCGTCTGAAAATCCCTCATTCTATCAGGGGTCAATAAATCTCGCGGATTCAAATTCCCGGCTGCGCATTGAGCCGCCGCCATGCCAACTACCTGTCCTCCGTGGGCGCAAGTAGCCATGACTCGAGTCGAGCCAAACGCTACATGACTCGCGCTGATGATGCGGCCTGCCAGGAATAGATTTTCAATATTGCGACTGTAAAAGCAGCGATAAGGAATTTGATACGCGCCTTTCGAGTGCCATTGATTACAGCTAGGCAGATCCTTGTAAATCGCATCCTCCGGATGCAAATCGATAGCCCAGCCTCCATAACTTACCGCGTCCTCAAAAACCTTTCGCTCCACGATATCCGATTGCTTGAGGATATAATCTCCTTCGAAACGTCGGCTCTCCCGCTTCCCTGGTATTGTTCCAACCCACTCTAAGGTAAGGTTACGGGCATCTGGAAATTCTCCAGAATTCTTTATGTAATTCCATATTCCATACACGATCTTCCAAAGTTCCCACTTGATGGTCTCAGAATCGTGAATCGTATCGAGACTACCTCCATATTCCACCCACCAAAACCGAGCGCCATGTTCCTTGGTATTGATCGACCGATACTTCGGCAGTTTTGTAATATCCTGCAAAGCGAACGATGGAGCCACATAGTCCACGGGCACACCAACATCCTTCGAATAAAAGTAGATCGTATGGCCCAGCAATTCACCATATTCTTTCTCCGGAGCGAATAATTCCCCAAACTCCTCTTTGCTCTCCGCTCCCATCCGAAATGCGGCCCCCGAAGCAAAACCAATCAGGCCATCGCCCGAGGCATCGCAGAACAACGGAGCCGATAGCGTGTACATCGTCGAATTCTGACTGCAAAACGCGCGTACCGATTCGATTCGATTCTCCGAGCTCTTCGCCACATCGCAAGCAGCGGTATTCAACAACAAAGTAATATTCTCTTCCTCAATCACCTTCTCCAAGAGCAGCGTATCGAAAATAATCGTATTGCCCTCTCTGTTCCGGTAGAGGTTCTCAACTAGAATTTCGTCAATGACTCCGCCCTCGCGCGACCAGCGATTATTATTACCCAAGTGCGACGTCGCACCGAGTATCCACATTCTTACTTCACTTGAAGCATTGCCTCCTAAGACAGGACGATCCTGAACCAGGATGACCTTAACGCCTTCTCGAGCAGCTGTGATCGCTGCGCATACTCCAGACATTCCACCTCCAACGATGACCAAATCGCCCGATATAGAAACGCTTTTAGGCGTCCTGACTTCCTTCGAAAAACCTTCTTCAATCATTATTCAATACCTTTAGGAAACCACAGGAATTTCTTTACTACTACTGAGAATACGGGATCCGACAATCGCCACGCATATCCCCACTCCAACCACAAGAAAACGACCTTCCACTGAAAATGCCCCTAGCCCAGCGATCAACAAGCCTGTCGCCAAAATTCCTATACCAATTACTCGAATTCCATGACGATTTCCGCGATTCGATTCTTGCTCGTCATCCCCTAGATTCTCATCGCGCGACTCCGCTTCAATACGACTCACACGCGCCGACTCATAATCCAAATACTGCTGCGTTTCCGACACTTTGCTCATCGCATAAAGCTCGTAAGCAGTCATAAGCAACAGAGGCAATATCGTGCCAAGGGCCTGGGCCTGAGCTTGGGTCAGTACGTAGACTCCGCTCCACTTGAAAAACGCATTCACCGACAGACACATTAGCGTGACGCCAAGTACACTGCGGCCGGTATGTCTTTTCGAAAAAAGAGCCCATAACATCGGAATGTACATGGCTCCACCTGCAATGGCTCCTACCGCCCAGATTACTCCGAGGATACCCCCCATCCGATCCACCAGCAAAGCGATCACCATAGTCAGTAATCCAAATAATGCGGTCGAAGAACGGGCCACAAAAACAAGCTGTTTGTCTGACGCTCCAGGCTTAAAGCTTTTGTAGATATCGTTGGTAAAAACGCCCGAAACGATATTCAAGGTCGTGTTGACTGAACTCGCAGTTGCGAAAATCATCGATCCAACCATGAGGCCTAACATGCCCATAGGCAGCACCTCTTTCGACATGTACATGTAGGCGTGGTTCGCTTCCTGAGCTGCGACATTGAGCAGAGGATTATAGACTCTGTAAATCATCGGCGGCAGCATCCAGATGATCGGACTGATCGTGTAAAGACAGCCAAAAAGCAATGCCACTTTACGAGCATCCTTTGGACTCTTAACGCTTGTGTACCTTTGAACGTAGGCCCAATTCCCCGCGATAAAGCACAAATTGTACAAACCGAAACCGATAAAGAAAAGCGGCGAAATCTCGTCGGTAGTCAAAGCATAGAACCCTTCTGGAGTTCCCTCAAGAAATCCACTCAATCCCCCTACCTTATTCAAAGCCAAGGGAACGATTATGATGACAGCCGCAGAAAGAATAATGAACTGCAAAACATCGGTAACGATCACCGCCCAGAGGCCACCAGTCGCCGTGTAAAGTACAATTACGACGGCGAGAAAAACGACCGCATACTCGAACGGAAACCCAGTCGCTCCTTCAACGATTTTGGCCACTGGGTAAAGGAATGCTCCGCTCGTAAAAACCGAGATCGCCATGAACAAATAGGTGTAGGTTTTCTTAACGCCCTCACCGAGTCGGGCTCCGATAAACTGAGCCCCCGTAAGCACACCCGTATTGCGCCACTTTGCGGCGATAAATGCCGCGATCACAAACCCCGCAAGACACATGGTCCACTGAATCGAAATCGAGACCATACCGTGGATGTAAGCAAGCGATCCCCAGGCCACAAACGTACCCGCGGAGAAAAAGCTCATGAACAGCGATAGTCCATTGATCCACCAAGGAACCGCACCTCACCGGCAAAAAACGTTTTCATGTTTTTCCCCGATTTCGAGAAGGACATTCCAGCGGCAAGCACCCCGAAGGTGAAAACGAAAATTACGATGTAATCGAGTTTAGACATCCAATAACAACCAGTATCTCCGCCATACATACAAACTCGAAGAAAAGTAAGGTCAACCGTTGACTCAGAGAGAAGTCGAAACCCTTCCAGATAGAACAAAACCCATTTTCAGCGAAGCGGAGACTTATTGGCTTCGCGCAGCGGAGACACAAGGTCCCGCTTAGCGCATTGGCGTCAACTTAACTGAAATCAGACTGAAACCACGCCGCGCTGCGACACAGCAATG
>JAPKDW010000453.1 GCA_028822375.1 Opitutaceae bacterium
CCGCGCGAGTATCCTCACCGGGAAATATCCGGCTCGCACGAATTTAACGGAATGGTTGGGAGGACGCCCTGAAAGGGAATATGAGAAGCTGCACCACGGCGAAAAACTTACAGCTTTGCCCGCTGCTGAACAAACGCTTGCGGAGACGCTACGCGCACATGGCTATGCCACGGCAAACTACGGCAAGGCTCATCTAAAACAAGACCCAACGACTTACGGGTTCGACGAAGCCATCACAGGATGGGTCCGATCTTACTATCATCCGTTTTCACCAACCTATGAGAAAACGCTGCCCGCACAAGAGGGCGATTACTACACGGATAAACTGACGGATGCCGCCATTGATTTCATTGAGCGCAACAAAGACAAGCCGTTCTTTGTGCACCTTGAGCACTTTTCCGTTCACGATCCGATTCAAGGCCGTAAGGATTTGGTTCAGAAGTACAAAAAGAAACTCGCGGCGATGCCGCAGCAGGTAGGACCGGATTACATCTTGGAGACTAACCCAGATGGACACGCGATCTCAGCGGATAAGCTTAAAACCCTCACAGCAAACGATAACATTACATCTCACCAGAGTGAGCGAGTATGGTGGGTAAAGCAAAAGCAGGACAATGTGGAGTTTGCTGGAATGGTTGAGGCGACGGATGAAAGTCTCGGTCGAATCCGCGCGAAGCTCAAAGAACTCGGGCTGGAAGAGAACACCATCATTGTATTCACGTCTGACAACGGAGGCATGGCGGCTTCGAACCAGTATCGCGGAATCAATCATCCTCGCGAGACACTGAATTCGCAATACGCAAGCTCCAATCTGCCGCTACGCGGTGCCAAAGGTTGGAACTACGAAGGCGGACTTCGAGTGCCGTTGATTGTGCATTGGCCGGGTAAAACTCAACCCAATTCCACTTCACACGCGATCGTTACCGGAACGGATTATTATCCAACCCTGCTCGAAATGTTGAACCTCCCCGCGTTACCAGATCAACACATGGATGGTCGCAGCTTTGTCCCTGCTTTGAAAGCTGAGGACTACGATCGCGGCCCCATCTACTGGCACTTCCCCCACTACAGCAATCATGGCTTCCAAAGTCCGGGTGGGGCGATTCGTTCTGGACGATACAAATTGCTCGAATACTACGAAAACGGAACCATTCAGCTCTTTGACTTGGAAAATGACATCGGTGAACGAAAGGACCTCACGAAGTCACAACCAGAGATCGCCCAAAAGCTGAAGAAAATGCTCCACGATTGGCGCGACGAAGTCGATGCTAAGATGCCCTATCCCAAAACCGCAACTTCAAAGCCCGCACCAGGATCACGAGTATTGCCTTAATTGCGACGGGTTCTTTGCACCCACTGATTGAGCGTTTCAAGCATCTCACGGGTTCTTTCAGGTTCCGCTTGGGCGAGGTTGTTTCGCTCGCTCTGATCGATATCCAAATTATACAGTTCCGTCTCGTTCGTTTCTATGTAATGAATCAACTTCCATCCATCTTGGGAAATCACCTGGCAGGGCTGTCTTCCATGACCCTCGTGCGGGTGCGGAAACCACCAAGCAAGGAAGGGTCGATTCAGTGTCTTTTTTTCGCCGCGGATCAATGAAACAAGAGACTTCCCGTCCTGCGTCTGTTTTGGAAGCTGTTTGCAACCGGTCAACTCGAGGAGCGTCGGGTAAATATCCATCGTAATAATCGGCTCCG
>JAPKDW010000183.1 GCA_028822375.1 Opitutaceae bacterium
AGTGGAATCTCCAATGATAATTGACGTCATGGGCTTAAGTTGACGCCAATGCGCTGAGCGGGACGACGTAGCTACGACGAGACCTCGGCGTGGAATCTGCGTTATCCAGCAACTGTTTAGGCTTAATTGATGCGAATGCTCAAAGGCAGGAGCATCACTGACTCAGTAGCCACCAACCAACCGGAGATAACACCCGGAGCTCGGCCTCTACCCAAACCTGTCTAAGCCTTCGTTTTCACTTCTGCTTCTGGATCAGACTCGTCGCTAGATGGAGCTGCTTTGGGAGTTTCCGCCGCTGCCTCTTCGGCAACAACAGCCTCTGATTGCACGACTTCTTCCTTAGGCGCTTCCTCAGATTCCACGACTTCGGGAACTACTTCAACTTCGGGAGCCGCTTCAACTTCGGGAGCCGCTTCAACTTCGGGAACTGTTTCAGCTTCGGGAACTGCTTCAACTTCGGGAGCCGCTTCAGCTTCGGGAACCGCTTCAGCTTCGGGAGCCGCTTCAGCTTCGGGAACCGCTTCAGCTTCGGGAGCTGCTTCAGCTTCGGGAGCCTATTCACCTTCGGGAACTGCTTCAATTTCGGGAGCCTATTCAGCTTCGGGCACTGCTTCAGCTTCGGGAACCGCTTCAACTTCGGGAGCTTCAGCCACAGTTTCCGACTCTGGAGCTACCTCAGCTTCAGGAGCAGACTCAGCCACCTCAACGTTCTCACTCGAAGATGCATCAGAAGCTTCACCTGCTCCTTCTGAAGAAGTTTCTTCAGCTACAACAGCTGCTTCCACAACCGCCGGTTCCTTCGAGGCAGATTTTTTGGAAACCTTTTCTGGTTTAGTTTTCGATTTTGCTACCGCCTTAGGTTTTGGAGCGTTCTCCAATACCGGGTTAGCGAACAAAGCGTCATCGCCAAAGTGACTCACGTATCCATCGGCAATCAACCAATGCAAATCCTGAAAGAGTTTCTTCTCTTCGAACACACCTTCTGGTTCCTGATCCTTCAGCCATGCCTCATATGCAGGAGGCAAATCCTTCGCCTTAATATTCTGATTCGCTTCGAGAAATCGTATAAGTCGATCCAAGGTATCCGACATTACCTGACCTTGAGTGCGGAAACGCCTCTTAGTTGAACAAATAAGCGTTACTCCCTTGGACCCCTTTTTATAGATGCTGAATTTTTCGCGACGCAAACGACCGCGAATCGCATTGGCAGTCTCAAGCGGAAAACGACGCTGACGCGCTAATTCGCCAGCCACTGCGCGACTCGCTTCTGAATTCGAAAACTTATCGAGCGTAACGCCTCCAACACGAGCGTAGCTAACTGCCTTAACGATCTTGTCGCGATTCGAAGTACGAAGGAAACCGATCGCATCATTCAGAGAATCAAACGTTTGAGCTTCTTCGCCTTCGGCCGGCTTACTCGTGTAACGCTTCACCTTCTTCATCGACTCCAACCACTCATTAACCGCCTCCTCTTCGCGATCTTGAACGATCGACGACTGGAACCGCTCGAAAGAAACGTTGGAAAGCTTCGATTGGTGATGCCGGTTCATAAACTCCTCGTACCTATGGTAATTTGGAGGCCCAAGCAGCTCTTTAGTAATGCCGCAACGATTGACGAATAGGAAATTACCCGATGGAGCATCGACTTCGACTTCTTCGACGTCGAATAGCTCATCCACATTATTGCTGATCGCGTGCGCTATCGCTTCTTCTTCAGTAACAAAGGGCATTCCATCCGGCAGCGACACGAATACGCGCTCCGGTTTTTCTCCTTTTGCCGCTTTGCGCGTCACACTAGCGACGTAGCGATCCGACTTTTCCAAGAAAATCTTGGACACCTGGAAGAGTTCGTAAGTGATGTGATTAGTCCGCAGCACTTTGATGATCGTCGAGAATCCCGCATCATCCGGATAGAAACCAATATCGAAGATCGCGCTTTCGTACGGAGCCTCAGGAGCCCCATCCCGCCGCCAATTGCTACGCTGCTGACCACCTTCGCGAGGACCGCGAGAATCCTGTGATCCACCTTCGCGAGGACCGCGAGAATCCTGTGATCCACCTTCGCCTCTTGGCTGGCGATCAGAATACGGCTTTCGCTGAGGACGACGATCTTTTGAAGGAGCTCCTCCACCGCCAGCTGACGAGGGACGACGGGGACGCCTTGCGTCACGGCCCGATCCTTCTCGGAATCCGCCCTTCGGCTTTTTGCCGGCATCCGTCCATTGGGTGCCAAAGCTGAAATCTTGAAGATCGGAGAGATTAAGCGGATTGTTTTCCGGCTGATCCTGCGGTTCCTTTGAACTAGGTTCGCTCATTGGGATTTTTGAAAAAGGAAGCCATTAGGCTCCCCGATGGTCGATAGTTTGAAATAAGTTGCAAAATGGTATAATATGCTTTGCCCATTTTTTATTGGGGACACCGGCGAGAATCAACCCAATAGACGCAATTATGCAATTTGTTTATTTTGACGCTTTACATCGCCCTAATTCTGCCCTTTTTATCCGCCTTCCTCAATCGCTCAGGTGGTGGAATTGGTAGACACGCACGCTTGAGGGGCGTGTGCCGAAAGGTGTGAGGGTTCGAGTCCCTTCCTGAGCACCAATTAAAAAACAGACCGCTTCATGCGGTCTTTTTTTATGCTCAGAAAGGGGCGAGAACCCGCAAAAGGGTTCGACGCAGCGAAGCGGAGATGGGCGGGTTGAACTGGCGCGACGCTGACCTGTATCGAGCACGCTATTCTATTACGAATTGATCTAGGTTGAATTCGATTATACGAGCGAACTGGTTGGCTTCCCGATCATACGGCAGAACTATTGCTACGCCTGTTCCATCAATGCCCGAGCTAGAAAGTTCCCAGCTTACGAAGTCGGTGCTCCATTGCGTTCGATAATGACTATCCGCTCTAGACTCGAAGACTATCTCCAACCCCTGGTTCGTTTGCCGAATTGACGAGTGAATTGGATGGCCTTCTGCGACAACAAGATCGAACACTCTTCCTGATTCCTTGAAGATCGTGATTCTAGAAAGATCGTTTGACAAGAACCCCTCTACGATCCGGTCCTCGTCTCCCTTCCAACCTCTCGCCTCAAGCAGTTCCCATAATTCTAGGTCGAAATACAATATTTCGTCAGAGTAAGCAGTGGCAACATAGCGAGAGTTCTGGGCGAAAAATATTGGCAAGTTCGTTCCGTAGTAGCCTCCACCGCCTGGATACGGACTCTCTGAGAATTGCAGTTTACGTCTTGTGTTGGTTGACACATCGAATTCGTAGACATGACTGGGACCCTCATACGGTGATCCAGCGGTTATGAGTTTCTGGCCGTCGGGAGAAAACACCATACGAGCGGCGGTGAATGGATGGGGGAGATTTCGCGCACTCCCGTTGTTAATATCAATAACTAGACCTTTATCCCATCGGATTACATTTTCGGAGATCTTTAGGTATTTGCCATTTGAGGATAGTTCCATGTGAGCGTTGCCCGAAAAATAGTGTGTTTCCGATGACACAATTGGAGAGAGAGTATCGCTGATTGTATTGTAGCTTACATAAGCGGTATCGATTCGACCTAGTAGCAGAGAGTCTTCTATTCCGAAAATTAGATTTTCGAAAAGTTCGGCACCGTCTTGGAGAGTGAATAGAGCTCGTCCGTCATCGGAATCCAATATCGATATATTGCCGGTCCCTGTATCGATCAGCACTTGTCCCGTTAGCCGAGAGACTTGAATGGGAAACTGAGTCGATTCGGGTAATTGGAACTCGTTTTCAATTTTAAGAGTCTGGACATCGAGACTTCGAATCGTTCCCTGTTCACCTGGGAAATAACTGTAAAGCCTTTCACGATTTCCGCCAAGAACAACATATCGCCCGGTTTCGGGCACAAGCGTAACGGATACAATATCATCGTCTAGCTGGATACGATCCTGTTCCAATAAAGCGATAATGTCAGAATAGGCCGATTGCTTGAACAGAAGCCCAAGCAAAATAACGAAGAGAGTTGGAATTGGCACCTACTGCTAATAGATGGAAATCGAACTGGGAAGCAATAGATTTTCGACCTGTTTTAACTCCACCCAGCCGAATGTCAGGCAAGTCATTTGAGAACGCCGTCTATCTGTATTTTCTGGACAGCCTAAAAATACACGCATCCCAGCAAACACTCAACATCGAAACACCCGCCAACGGCAACTTACAATACTCGTTGTTGCAATTTTCCCAATATTGGTTTCCACTGTCCACAATCCCACCCGTGCGAAACGACGCGCATCAATTCTATTTAAAGTTATATAAGGCGCCTTTTTGGAGCCCGAAAATAGCATATCCTTAAGAGCGGAGCGACTGTAACGAATTACTTTCACTGCCTTGTTGTTCGAATCTCCTATTCCATTTTTTGGATACAGCACCATCAACCAGGTCTGATACCATCATATCCTTTTTGTGATTTCTTCTCTCCGAGAACGACTGAGCGGGAGCAATTCCTTGCTCGGCCGCTTTTCCGTACCAGTTCACCACCTCTTTTTAATCCTGGAAGACGCCTTTGCCTAAGTGGTATTTAAACTCTAGTTTATGCTGAGCGTAAGCCTCCCCTTGCTCGGCCTTACACCTTCATCCGCCACGCCTTGACTGGCTTCCTTTTTTCCAATCCTTGGAAAATCGGGTGGGTGCTATTGTGTGTCCTTGGGCGTCAGGCCGCGCTGCTCCATGTGCAGATAGATTTCGCGACCCACCCATGCATCGGTGGCGGCGTAGACAATCTGGGAACGAGTCAGTTCACGTTTCGCCCAATTGGAAACCTGCTCTCTTTTGGAGATGCGGAAGCCCAGTAGCAGGGCCCCCATGCCCCGCAAACCGAGGTTCTTGATTTTTGCTTTTTTCGCGCAGTCGCCCAATTCGACAAACCCGGCGGGTTCGAACGCAGCCAGTTTGCGAAGCTCTCTCACGTCGTCGCGAATGGAGACGCCGGTTTTGAGAATGTTCGGATTGGATAGAATCCCACACAGTTCCGGGATGAGTCCGGTGAGTTTGATTTGAAAGAGAAAGACATCTTTCGCGCTCGCCAGTTGCAGAAGGGATGGGCTGTAGCTTTCGCCGACAGTAAAGGCAGAGCGGGTTTCGGTGTCGAAGCCGAGCAGGGTTTCGGCGCCGAGCTTTTCGGCTGCATGCTTTGCATCGGCGGGGGTTTTAATCAAGTGGATGGGCCCGTCGTATTTACGCATGGGCAACTGGTTGATTTCCGCTTTCGATATGTGCAGAATAAGAGTGGTGTTTGTCATAGGATTTTTCAATATTTCGGATAGGGACGATTAAGAGTCAATCCTCTACCTTTGTAATTGATGGAATGTGGCGATTGCCGGAGTGCTGAAGCAAAGGCATCTTTGCCGCAATGGCTGGATTGCCGAGCAGCAAGAGATGGGGACCGAGTCTTCAGTATGTCGATACGTGGGGAAAATGCATGAAGGAAAACCAGCGGAGGTGAAAACTTACGACATTTTGAGACCTCTTAGTCGACAAGACCGGGCGCTTAGCGAACCGAAACACATGGCGAACTACCCCCAAATACCTGGAAAGCCCTTCGCTCCGTCGCCCTGGAAAGATCCCAAACTGATTTCATGCATGATGGAGTACCATGGGGGGCGTTTCTGGAATTGAGCAGGATAGTGACTGATTCGCCTGCGCACGGGTTTCGAGGTGACGATTTGGTAAAGGCAAACACCGCGCGAGTAAAGTGGTTTGAAAAGTATTTGGTTGGTAACACGGGTGAATAAGGGTGTTTCGCTTTGTCTGAACAAGTGTTCAGATTTCCAACTACGATAACCGAGCGCAATTAGGTTTAGCCCTATATCATCTCCTTCCCCCACAACGAACTACTGGCAGTAACCATATCCGTAGCTCTTCGCCCCATTTCAAGTAAAAACTAAGCGATTGCCTTAATTCCACACTTCGTTTCCTCTCCCAGACCATCACCCCTTTTCCCCCATCCTCGTTATTTATTCCCGGGCGAAGCTGCCCAAACCCAGTGATATAAAAACCTTCAAACGGAGCGATCAACCGAATAAGAACCAAAAAGCCAGAACCCTATTGAATGAATTCTAAAAAAACATCCATCATCTCTCTCCTAATCCTAATCAATGCTACCACCTACGGCAGCGAACCATTGATCGTTGCCCATCGCGGAGCGTCCCAAAACGCTCCCGAAAACACAATACCCGCATTCAATCTGGCATGGAAACAAGGTGCTGATGCGATCGAAGGTGATTTTCATTTAACCAAAGACGGGCACATCGTATGTATTCACGATATAAACACAAATAAAGTATCCGACAAAAACCTAGTGATTAAAGATTCATTATTAGCGGATCTGCAAAAACTGGACGTAGGGAGATATAAGGGCAAGAAGTTCACCGGAACCAACATCCCCACGATCTCAGAAGTATTCACTACAATTCCAATCCGAAAAAAGATCTATATTGAAATCAAGAGCGATGAATCGATAGTCCCCACTTTAGTTGAAGAAATTGAAGAATCAGGACTCGAGATCGAACAAGTGACGATCATTTCATTTAACGAAGAGGCTATTCATGCGTTCAAATCTGCCGCCCCACAATACCAAGCTTTCTGGCTGTCTAGTTTCAAAAAAGACGAATCCGGAAGTATTAGCCCCTCAACAGACACAATCTTACAAACCTTAAGCCGCATAAAAGCTGATGGGTTCAGCTCCAATAAAAACCTCATAAACAAAGCAATCATCGATACCATCATAGAAAAGGGATACGAGTATCACGTCTGGACCGTAGACAAGCCAAGGATAGCCAAGCGCTTCAAGAGTTGGGGGGCAAAATCCATCACCACAAATGTTCCTGGCATCATAAAAAAGAAACTAACCGCAGCCAACAAACGACCATAAACGCCATTCCTTCATGATGCGCCAAATCAACGAACAATAACCCCCAATGGATACTCATTCGATCGTTCAAGAACTCATCACACTCCTCGGCCAGGATAGCGTTCTAACCCAAAAAGAAGATCTCATTTCCTATTCCTTCGACGGTACTGCCTCTCTAAAAAACATGCCAATTGCGGTCGTTTTCCTACAGGCGCTCAAGAAGTTTCCGCAATAATCAAGGTCGCGTCTAAAAACGGGGTCAGCATATCCACTCGAGGTTCCGGCACCGGTTTGAGCGGTGGATCCGTTTCGTGCGTAAACAGTATCGTTCTCGCTACGGGCGGAATGAATCAAATTATCGAATACGACAAAGAGAACCTAACATTGCTGGTCGAGCCGAGGCTTGTGACCAATCGAATTAGCGAAACCGTCGAAGCCTACCCGAACAAGTAAGGCAAGTCGGCTACGTTTTAAAGTGGTAGGGCGGCATCGCCGAGGCCGCAGCAGAGCCTAAATGAAAACCAAGATTCTACTGTAGCCTCGGCGATGCTGCCCTACCTTTTCACACCGAAGGGCAACGAACCTCGATAGATATCATTTTCAATCACTTTAAAACGCGCCCAGGAACTCCACTCCCCTTCCACATTTGACACAGATGCCCTTTCTGGGGATTCATATATCACCCTCATGAAACACTTGTTTACCCTCTCGCTCGCTCTTTTCGTTTCGCTGACCGCTTCGGCTCAGCTCCGCCCCAATATCCTGATCATCTTCACCGACGATCAAGGTTACGGCGATGTCGGTTGCTACGGAAATGAAAAGCTCAAAACACCCCGTCTCGACCAGCTCGCCATGGAAGGCACCCGGTTTACCAGCTTCTACGCTCAGCCGGTTTGCGGACCGTCACGCTCCGCCCTTCTAACAGGGCGATACCCCGCCCGAAGTCTCGGCTGGAGCATGCCCGCCGACGAAATCACCTTTGCCGAACTCATCAAAACCGTCGGTTACCAAACCGCTTGCATCGGCAAATGGGACGTGTCGAACAGGAAGCCAATCATCGACCGAATGCCCAACGCTCAAGGCTTCGAATACTATTTTGGACCGCTCGGAGCCAATGACGGCGGCCGCGTCAAATTCCATGAAAATAACGAAGCTGCGGGCGAGACACTCGACATGTCCAGTCTCACTCGCATGTACACGAGCAAGGCAATTGACTATCTAAAACGACAACGAGACCCCGCAAAACCCTTCATTCTCTATGTCGCTCATACGATGATGCACACAGTCGTCGACGCATCTCCAAAATTCCGTGGCAATTCAGAAGCTGGTCTCTTCGGCGATGTGGTCGAAGAATTCGACTACGAAACCGGTCGACTGATCGACACATTGGACGAACTCGGCCTCCGCGAAAACACCCTCGTCATCTACACCTCCGACAACGGTCCCTGGAATCAACCCAGATACTACGAAAATAATAAGCGACACCCCGAAGGCGCCGTATTCTGGGGAGGAACCGGTCCTCTTCGCGCCGGAAAAGGATCGGCCTACGAAGGTGGGTCCCGTGTTCCTTGTATCGTACGCTGGCCAGGACACGTTCCAGCGGGACGCGTTTCGAACGCGCTATTCGCGACAATAGACCTGCTCCCAACAATTGGATACTTAAGCGGATACAAGATTCCCAACGACCGTATGATCGACGGCGTCAATCAAACGGATCTACTGTTAGGCAAATCCAAATCAGGCGACCGAAAGACTTTCTTCTATAGTCAGATTTCCTCAGACCCTGTCGGCATTCGCAATGGAAAGTGGAAACTTCTAATGCCCGAACGCACGCCCGAAAAACATCACCGCTATTTAACGGATTTCGGAACCAACGATTTCGAACTTTACAATCTCGATTCAGATAATGGCGAACAAAACAACCTAGCCAAACAACGTCCCGAAATCGTCGAACGCCTCCGCAAACAATTCCTCGAAGCGAATTTTAATAATTAAAGAACCCCGAACAAGTCCCCCCCAGCTAGTGAATATCTGCGCCCTTTGTTTGCCACCCCGGGGCAAGCCCTCGACTCCGTC
>JAPKDW010000184.1 GCA_028822375.1 Opitutaceae bacterium
GTAGAAGAAAACCGTTCCGAATAAAGCCATAAGCGAACCAACCGAGAGATCGATTCCACCGGTGATGATGACGAGACCCATGCCGAGACTGAAGATGCCATACATTCCAATTTGGCGTGCGAGGTTTTCTAGGTTCCGTAACGACAGGAAACGCGATTCGATAAGACTCTGGAGAAAGCCGCCCGCTTCCGTGTTTCGAGAGAATAGAATGGTCCAGAAAGCGACGAAAAGCAGGACGATCGCTAGGCAGCATTCCTTTCGGTATTTGTTGAAGAAGGGAGTGACTAGTAAACTCATGGGTGGGAGAGTGGGAGAGGTTGGTGGACTTGGACGGCGAGTTCCATGATGGCGGATTCGGAAAACGCTTCTTGTTCGAGGGTTCCGGTTAAGTGCCCTTCGCACATCACCGCGATGCGATGGCTCATGCCGAGCAATTCTTCCATGTCGCTGGAAATCATTAAGATGGCGCAGCCTTGTCGGGCTAGGGCGACGATGGCTTGGTAGATTTCATGCCGGGCTCCCATGTCGATTCCGCGGGTTGGTTCATCGAAGATCATGACTTTGGGAGCAAGGGTCATCCATTTAGCGAGGACGATCTTTTGTTGATTGCCTCCGCTGAGATCGCCAACTGCGTGTTCGACGTTGGGGGCTTTAACGCCGAATTCTTTAAGCCATTTCCCGGTTTGGAGTTTTTCTTTCTTTAGGTCGATTCTAGATCGGTGACTGAAGCGTTCCATCGAATTTAGGCTCATGTTTTCGCGGATAGACATCTCTAGGATTAATCCACTGGCCTTGCGGTCTTCTGGAGCTAGGAAAATGCCGCTCCCAATGGCGTCGGCGATTTTTCCTCGTTGGATGGAATTGCCGGATACGGAAATAGATCCTGAAGGCGAAGCGTCGATTCCGAAGAGCGCTTGAGCTAACTCGGATCGTCCGGCTCCCACGAGCCCGGCCATGCCAAGGATTTCGCCCGATCGGATTTTGAAGCTAGCGTTGCCTTGAGGCCATCGATTGGTGCTCAGGTTTTCGATTTCTAGAATGACCTCTCCGAGTTGAGGTTCGTTTTCTGGATACACTTCGCTTAGTTCGCGGCCGATCATTTGAGCGATCATCGCATTTCGCTGGATTGCATCGCATTCTAGGCTTCCTGCTAGCTCCCCGTCGCGTAGGGTGATGACTCGGTCGGCCACTTGTTCGACTTCCGAAAGTCGGTGCGTGATGAAGATGATAGCCATGCCTTGTGATCTTAGTTTTTGGATCAAGGTTAGAAGCGTGTCCGTTTCTTGGAGAGTAAGGCTGGAAGTAGGTTCGTCGAGGATGAGGAGGCGGGCATCCATCGAAAGCGCTTTGGCGATCTCGACTAGTTGACGTTGTCCGTTGGTCAGGAGAGCGAGTTCGGTGCGCGGTTCGACGGAGAGACCGAGCTGCTTGAGCAGCGGCTGCGACATCTCGGTGAGCGCTTTCCTGTCAATACAGCCCCAACGTTGGGGTTCGCGTCCGAGAAAGAGATTTCCAGCTACATCGAGGTTGTCGAGTAAGTTGAGCTCTTGGTGGACAAAGCTGATGCCGAGTCGTTCGGCTTCCTTGGCGTCGTGGATACTTACGGGGGATCCGTCGATGAGAATGCTGCCAGAACTCGGAGCGTGAACGCCGCCGAGAATCTTCATTAAGGTAGACTTGCCCGCTCCGTTTTCGCCAATCAATCCAACGACTTCGCCGGATTTGATTTCGAAATCCACCTCCTTCAGTGCCTGAACAGGTCCGAAGGTTTTAGAAATAGCTTTAAGTTGGAGGAGGGGCATCTGTTAAGGATGAAGGGTGAATTATGAAGGATGAAGGGCTTTGCTGCGCAGCGGGACGCTGCTGCTCACCCTTATTTCAAACTCGCTTTCCAGGCGTCGCATTGGGCTTTGTATTTTAGGCCTTGGCCTTTGCGGAGGACTTGGGTGTCGACGATGATGATCTTGTCGGCGGGGACGCCTGCATCGGTGGGGGATTTCTTTTCGATTATGAGTTCGCGCAGCAAAACCATTGAGTCGTACCCGAATTTGTAGGGACTTTGAACAATGGTTCCGTAGATCTCGCCGGCGTCAATTGCTTCGAGGGTTTTCGGGGCTTCGTCGAAGGATACGATTTTAACTTTTCCAAGGAGCCCGGCGGAGCGGACGGCTTCGAGACAAGCGGGAGCATTGTAGTTCCACAAGCCAACGAGACCTGCGATGTCCGGGTGAGCGGTGAGCGTGTCTTCTGCGTTGGCTCTGGCTTTGGCGGCATCGCCACCATCGGTGCGCAGGTCGATGACCTCGATACCGCTGCCGGCGAGCGATTGGTTGAGGCCTTGAAAGCGTTCGATGGAGTTTTGCATATCTTTGATGCCGACGAAGACCATGATTTTGCCGCCGTCGGGCAGGGCTTCTTTTACGAGTTCGCCACACTTGCGACCAGCCTCGATGTTGTCTGTGCCCAAATAGCAGATACGATTGCTGTCGGGAGCATCGCTATCGACGCAGATGACGTGGGCGTCGTCGGCCCACTCGTTGATCATGCGCACTTGATTTTTGGCGCTTGTAGGACTGATGGCGACTCCTTTGGCTCCACTAACGAGGAGGTCGTCGATGATTTGCTTTTGTTTCGTTGTCGTACCATCGCCAACGCGAAAGATCACTTCGATGTCGCCGAATTCGCGTTCGGCTTCTTTGGCTCCAGCTTCAGCATAAGTCCAGAAGTCGGCAGAGACATTGGTAATGAAGCAGAGCTTGGTCTTTTTTACGCTCGATGAGCCGGAGTTTTGCGAATCGCTACATCCGGAAAGGATGAGTATTCCGGAGAGAAGGAGTAGATTTAGTTTATGCATGGATGGGAAATTATGAAGTATGAATTGATTTGGCAGTTGGTTTAGCGACGCTCCTACTGTTGAGGTATTGAGTGGCTTTTCAATTTAAAAGGGATTGCGGCCTCCGTTGACGCAGATGGTTAGTCCGGTAACGAATGAGGAGCCGGGTTCGCAGAGGTAGGCGACTGAGGGGGCGATATCGGCTGGGGTTCCCATGCGGCCCCAGTGTTTGGCTTTCATGTCGGGCAGTATCGCTCGAGCAAGACGGTACATGTCTATTTGGCGATTGGTTGTGGAATGTAGGCTCCGGTTTCTTTCAGGTAGGCCATGAGCTGCTTGTCGAGGCTCCGGGCCTTCTCTGGCATGCTCAATGAAAGGTTCTTCGTTTCGTTGGGGTCGTTGACAACGTCGTACAAAAGGACGTCCTCGTGGTGGTAGTTGTGTATGAGTTTGAATTCGCCGATGCGGATCGCGCTCGCCGGGTAACTGCCTTCGGCTTGGTAGTGCGGAAAGTGCCAGTAGAGCGTATCCCTTTCAATCGATCCGCCTTCGACTATTGGAACGAGACTGACCGCGTCTAGGTGCTGATTTGGTCTCGTTGGGAGTCCTGCCATTTCAAGTAGAGTAGGGTAGAAATCCATGCTCGTAATCGGAATCGAAGAGCTCATTCCCGCGGCCGTGTGTTCTGGCCAATGGATAAGAGTGGGGGTACGTAGGCCGCCTTCGAATACAAATGTTTTTCCTGCTCGTAGGGGATGTAGCGAAGTGGAGTTCGGCTTATTCATCGTTGCGCGCCCTCCGTTGTCGCCGGTGAAGATGATGATCGTATTGTCATACAGTCCTTCAGCTTTTAGAGTATCGACAAGGCGACCGATGTTCGTGTCCAAGGTCGCTAGTTCGCCTGCATACTCTGGATCGTCCTGCCGTAAGCGGTGAGGTTTGTGTGCATAGTCGTCGAGCTTGCTGTCGTTTTTTAGTTTAGGCAGCGCATCTCTCTTCTTTTCGAATTTTTCTCTCAATTCGGGCTTTGATCCGATTGGTAGGTGCATCGCGAAATGAGCTAGGTGTAAGTAAAACGGCTTGTCCCGATCCTCTTTGACGAAGGCGATTGCCGCATCGGTCAGGAGGTCGGTGAAGTTGTCGCCTTCTTTCGCTCTAGGGAAATATTCCGGGTGATTTCGGAAAGGGTAAAACATGGAACAGTGATTGGTTTCGATTATCGCCTTTTGAGAATCGTATCCATGATTTGCGGGCCCGCCAGTTTCCGCTAGCTTGCCCATGTGCCATTTTCCATAAAATGCGGTTTCATAGCCCGCTTCTTGAAAGGCCTCTCCTAAGGTGGTTTCGCTTTGCTTGATACCGGATGATTGTGACATCGGGCAGTAGACGCGTGCCGCTTCACCTTCGCGAGTGTAGGGTGTATCGCGTCCTGCAAGCCATTGGGTGACTCCGTGGCGAGCAGGGTTCTTGCCTGTAAGAATGCTAGTTCTCGTAGGCGAACACATCGGGCTGGGCGTATAGCAATTATCGAAGCGCATCCATTCTTTGGATAAGGTATCGATACGTGGCGTTTCGTAGAAGGTGCTACCGTTGTAGCCGACGTCTTTCCAACCGAAGTCATCTATCAAGATGAAGAGAATGTTTGGATTCGACGAGCTGACCACAGGTGGGCTCTCTTGAGATCGAGTGACGGAGGGGAGGAGAGATAGGGAGACTAAGGCAATTAGCGCTGTCGGAATGAGTCGTATTTTCATGCCAGGTGCAATCTTCGGGATGGGCGCGCTACTCGCGTTTTGGGTGAGTAGCGTTGTTGCGAGCCCTAGGGTCGCGATGGCGAGTGCCCGCGAGCTGTATTTGTTGGAATGGAGAGTATTCATATTGAGCAGTATTGAGTATTGGGATGCGAGTGAAAGGATTTTTCTAACGATAGACCGGTTTAACGGGCTTTCCATTTGTCGTGATGATGTGGATTTCGTGAGCTTTTACTTCTGGGTGGAAAAATTCCCAAACGACTTCTTTGTCGCGATTAACTTCGAAGATCTTGGTCATCTTCGGATCGGTTTGGCCATACGAGCCGATTACGGTATTGCCATTGGGTAAGCGTTGTCCGCCGCAGGGGTCCTTGAATCGACCGTCGGCATGCGAGTTGTCGCAGATCCAGGCGACAGAACCATCTGGAGCGAATTCGACGGTTTTGTTGCCGTGAGTGAGATTGACGACGGTGTTTCCATTTGGCAGACGAATTGCGGTGAAAGGCCAATTCTCCGCTTCGAGTCCACCGAGCTCGGGCAGGTCGGTTGAAATGATGTTAACGACTTTTCCGGAAGGCGTGTATTCCTTCACCTTAAAGGCGAGCAGATGCGGCACGAGGTAGTTACCGTTGGGGAGTTTGCGGGCCATGCGTGTTTGCATGTGGCCGTTGTCGGTCTCGGGTTGGAGCGGTACTTCGATCGCGACGTTTCCCTGCGGATCGATTTCGAGGAGACGGGGTAATATGCCGCGTTCTACTACGAGCGTGTTCCCGTTTGGGAGACGAAAGACCGTGCCCAATTCTTTGTTACGCTGATCGAGCGTGTAGGTCCAGATGATTTGGTGGGAATTCTTTTTGTATTCTCGGGCTTCGTTTTTTACGGAAAGCAGTACATTTCCGTTTTCGAGAACCATGCCGTCTCGGGCGCCGCGAGGGCCTAGCCAGGAGACCTTGCCGTCTTCGTCGAAAATGCCGGTGAACTTGCCGCAAACGAGAAAGGAGTGTTTGATTCCTGAATCGCTTACCTGAATGCCCGGTTCGATGTTCGGGATCGGATTAAACTGACTGGAGTTGCTCCGCGCGTTTTCCGTGATGTCGAGCGTCGCATTGAGATTGGGGTTCCCATGAATCGTTCGATTCGATTCCTTTGCTTGGGCGTTTATAAGCGTGCGCCCGTTGACTCGGGTTTGTCCTAGGTGAAGGTTTCCCTCGAGAGGGACTTCCAGCTTTTGAAACTCCGCATCCGTAATCTGGGTACCGAATAAATTGAGATATTCGAGAGAGCTTAGTTGGTTGAGAGAATCGGCGATGCCGTCTCCGATTTTGGAAAAACTGAGGTTCAAATGCGTGAGTTGTTCAAAATTCCGTATCCATTCTAGTTTGCCAGCGGAATCGGGCAGGTGAGTCATTTTCAGGTCCTTTATAAAAGGAGCTAGAGCGAGTAGATCTTCAATGTCTGAAGATCCGAGCGAATGGCTCAGACTCTGGAGGTCCGCGAAGAGGCTGGCATTAGTTTCGCTCAGTTTGTGGATGATGGCTCCTTTTTCGCGTAGTCTTTCAAGGGCGGCGAAACCGGCTTCGCCGAGCAGTTCGTCGATGGGAAGTTTTGCCCGTAGGTCGGTTTTGCTTTTAGCTCCTTGGTATATCCAATGAGCGATCTTCAATATTTCGTCGCCGCTTGGGCTGTCCTCGTCTTCCGGGGGCATGGCGTAGTCGTCGCTCTTGGGTAGGAGCAGATACTCCATTAGCGGACTATCCATCGGGTAGTGAGCTTCGATAGGATCCTCTTCGCTCTCGCCGGCTTGCAAGAGAGCTTCGTAGCTATCGAGGCGGAAGGCGCTCTTTTGCTTTTCTGGTCCGTGGCATTTTACGCAGTATTCTTCGAGGATCGGCGCGATGTCATCGACGTAGTCGTACTCCGGTTGCGCGAATGCAGGGAGGGAGAGGGAGAGAGAGATGGAGAGATGGAGGGATAGGGAGAGTGTGCGGGAGAATGCCATGCTGAGGGAGAGTGATATTTAGGCTAGGATTTCGGGGATGATTTCTCCGTGAACGTCGGTCAGGCGAATATCGCGTCCGCTGTAGCGGTAGGTGAGGCGAGTATGGTCGATGCCGAGGAGGTGAAGCATGTTGGCATGCATGTCGTGGACCGATAGTTTATTTTCAACTACGCGGTAGCCGTATTCGTCGGTCGCTCCGTAAATCGTGCCGCCTTTAATGCCGCCGCCAGCCATCCACATGCTGAAGCCTTGCGGGTTGTGGTCTCGGCCATCGGTACCTTGAGCAAAGGGAGTGCGGCCGAATTCGCCGCTGAAAACCAGTAAAGTGCTATCAAGGAGACCTCTTGATTTGAGGTCCTTTATGAGTCCTGCAATTGGTTGATCGACTGCCATGGCGTTTTTCTGATGACCATCGACGAGGCTGTGGTGCTGATCCCATCGGTCGCCGTTGCCAGGATTAATCGTGAGCTCGACAAAGCGAACGCCGCGTTCGACGAGGCGACGAGCCATAAGGCATTGAGCGGCGTAGGATTGAGTATTCTTGTAGGGCGCGTCGAGGCCGTAGAGTTTCTTGGTGGCGTCGGTTTCCTTGGAAAGGTCGGTGACGTCCGGCACCTCCATTTGCATGCGGTAGGCGAGTTCGTAATTTTGGATGGCGGACTCGATCGCGTTGGCGTGGGATAGCTTAGCTTCCAGGTTGCCGTCGATCTCATTGAGGAACTCTAGCTTCTTTTTTTGAATCGAAGCAGTTCGCTCTCTCGCAGAAGTGTTTTGAAGGATGGGATGCTTCGAAAGGAAAATGGATCCTTGATGATTGGCGGGGAGGAAACCGCTCCCGAAATTTTGCATGCCTCCGGCAGGTACTTGTCCGCCATGAATGACAACGTAGCTAGGCAGGTTTTGACTGAGCGTCCCGAGTCCGTAGGAAGCCCATGCTCCCATGCTCGGACGTCCCGAAAGGACGTGGCCGCTGTGCAACGCGTAGTTGGCGTTGGGGTGATTGGGCGAAAAGGCGGTCATTGAACGGATAATACAAAGATCATCTGCGCAAGATCCTATGTGAGGAAAGAGATCGCTTATCGGGAGGCCGCTTTCTCCGTAGTGGTTGAACTCCCAGGGACTTTTGAGGAGGTTTCCGTTGTTGTTGAAAACAGTGGCGTCGACTTGGAAACGGGGTGGTTGGCCGTGCTCTTTCGCTAGTTGGGGCTTGGGGTCGAAACTGTCCACTTGGGATACTCCGCCGTCCATGTAGAGAAAGATGACGCTTTTCGCTTTGGCGGGAAAGTGCGGGGTTCTTGGATACAGTGGCGAGTTGGCTCCGAGCAGGTCTTGCTGCATCACGCCTGATAGAGCGAGCGTGCCGAAGCCCATGGAGCTTTTGTGGAGAAATTCTCTTCGGGAGATCATGGGTCTGAAGGATGAAGGATGAAGGATGAACTATGAATTAGGAATTAGGAATATTAGAGATGGTGAGGGGGGCTGATCTAGAATACATAGATGAACTCCTTGCGGTTGTAGATCATGTGGCAGAGGTCTGTCCATATGGTGACGTCATCGATTGTCGTTTTGTATTCGCCGGACAATGCTTGAAGGAAGCGTAGGGCCCATTCCTTCTCTTGCTTAGTGGCGGACCGGCTGAGAGCAGAGAGGTGGATACCGTCGATTTTATCTTGTAAGGATAAGTTGGATTAGAGTATCCGTTTTGCCCAAATATTTGCGTGTTGATGAAAGAAAGGATCGTTCATTAGGGCAAGAGACTGAGCGGGGACGTTGGTGACATGTCGGGCTCCGGTGGGCTCGGTGGTGTTGGGCATGTCGAATGCCCGCAAGAAGGTCGGGAGGAAGTTGCGACGTAGTTCTAGATAGACGGATCGCCGGGCATCGCCATCTATTGGTCCCTCTGCGGGTTTGGCCCGACTGTCGGGGTGATCGTCTACGTAGGCTTTGACGCTCGGGCCGTAGAGCGTTCGATCTAGCGATTCGCTACAGGCGAGAATGTGATCTCGGATATATTCGGCTTCGAGTCGCTTGATCGGCATGTGTTGCAGCCACCGGTTTTTCGGATCCGCTTCTTGGGCGAAATCCGATGGAGTGGAGGACATTTGGTAGGCGTTCGAAAGCACCATCTTTCGAATCATGAATTTGATGGACCAACCATTGTCGGTGAAATCGGCTGCGAGGTAGTCGAGGAGTTTTGAGTGGGAGGGGGCGAATCCCATTTTTCCAAAACTGTCGACGGTAGTGACGATTCCATTGCTGAATAGATGCTTCCAGAGTCGGTTGACGAGAACGCGAGCGGTGAGCGGGTTTTCGTCGGTCGCTACGTAGCGAGCCCAT
>JAPKDW010000454.1 GCA_028822375.1 Opitutaceae bacterium
TTTGCCCCGGTGACCGCCCGTAGATCGGCCGCTACCATCGAGCATTACTCATGCATTTATTCGAGTAAATCTGATTACTCCGCGCTCCGTCCTACCGGCTACGGCCCTTATCAATTAGACCGGCCAATTGCTTGGTCAAGCGCTTTGCGACTTTGGCCTCTTTGGCGTAAAGATCGTTCTTTTCAGCGGGATCTTTGGATAGATCGAAAAGCTGATACTCCGGAACTTTCGTATTCGCCAAATGAGTTTCGACTACCAGATTGCGAGCGCTTTTCGAATCGTGACGTTGCAGTTTCCATTTGCCTACGCGCAGACCGTAATTGCCCCCTTTGCCATTATCTTGCTGAACCAAATGATCGCGCCCTTTCGCGCCAGGTTTTCCAAGCAACGCGTCCATTACGTCTATGCTATCCAAACAAGCATCGTCATCGAGCTCCACGCCCGTCAACGCAGCCAAGCTGCCAGCAAAATCGATCGTAGAAACGAGCTGTCTCGATACGCCAGGTTGAATCCGGCCTTTCCAATGAGTAATGAATGGCGTGCGTGTGCCCCCTTCGTAAACGCTGTATTTTCCGCCTGTGTAAGGACCGGCAGCACGATGCTTGCCTACGCGTTCGAGAGCTTCGTCAGCATAACCGTCGTCCATAACGGGACCATTGTCCGAGCAAAAGACGACCAAAGTATTGTCCGCGATTTTCAAGCGATCCAGCGTTTTCATCAGTTCGCCTACGCACCAGTCGAGTTGAACGATGGAATCGGCGCGGTAGCCGAGATCGGTTGCTCCTTGAAAACGCTCGTGCGGAATACGTGGAACGTGCAAGTCGTGAGAAGAGAAAAACAAGAAGAACGGTTCATCCTTGTTCGCTTCGATCCACTTGACTGATTGGTTAACCCATTCGTCAGCCAGATCCTCGTCGCGGAATCGAGCCGCGTGACCTCCCGTGTAAAAACCGATGCGACTAATCCCATTGTGGATCGTCGAATTATGGCCATGAGTCCAATCCATCTTGAGCGAATCGCGGTGCGTTAATCCAGTGGGATGATCATCGCTAGGTTTTTTATTGCCAACCCAAAGCGGGTCCTTGGGATCGAGATTGAGAACTCGACTATTTTCGACGAATACCTGCGGAACGCGGTCATTGGTCGTCGGAAGCAGAAAATTGTAGTCGAAACCGATTTCGCGAGGCCCTGGCTTCAGTTCGCCATTCCAATCAGGACCTTCCGGTCCGCCTAGGCCTAAGTGCCATTTTCCGATAACGGCAGTGCGGTAACCTGCTTTCTGCATAACAGATGGAAGCGTTTCGGTCCCTGGCTGAATAAGCGCTGGGCTATTCGGGGGAGCAATTCCGGTATTCGGCTTACGAAACGCATACGTACCCGTTAGAAAAGAGTAACGCGTTGGAGTACAAGTGGAAGCCGAGCAATACCCGTTCGTGAAACGCTGTCCACCCTTAGCGAGCTTGTCGATATTAGGCGTTTGGAAAGACTTCGTTCCATAGGCGGAAATATCGCCGTAGCCGAGATCGTCGGCCATAATGACGATGACATTCGGCTTTTCCGCGCCGAGCGCGAAAGAAAAGCCAAGCAAGGCCACTGCCCATCGGAGAACCAGCTTCGATGATAAGTCTTTGAAAAGGAATATGGGTAAACGCATAATTTAATCAGTTT
>JAPKDW010000185.1 GCA_028822375.1 Opitutaceae bacterium
CCTAGGACTCCCTGGGATTTCCTAGGATTTCCAAGGATTGTCCTAGGATTCGGTTTCTGGAGACTCGGTTTCGCTGTTTTCCGCTTCGTCATCTTCGTCGATTTCCACGATGCGAGCGACTCCGAGGAGCTGATCGTTCTTGGCGAGATTTATGCAGCGGACGCCTTTGGTGGCTCGTCCTATAATATTGATGTCAGAGATTTTAGTACGTACGGCCTGACCTTGCTTGGTGAGCATCATCATTTCGTCTGTCTCGAATACGGTGAGAGCTCCTGAGACACCCGAGGTGCGAGCCGCGATAACACCGCTTCCACCACGTTTTTGGGTAGGATACTCATCGAATTTCGTGCGTTTACCTTGTCCGTTTAGCCCGCAGATAAGGAGGGCTCCTTCGGAATTGACTACTTCCATCGCTTTGACCTCGTCGCCTTTGGCGAGCTTGACGCCACGGACTCCACGAGTGGCTCGGCCTTGGTCGCGTAGGTCGGTTTCTTTGAAGCGAATGGCTTTACCTTTGAGGGTAACGATAACTAGGTCATCTTCGCCGCTGGTAAGCTTGGCGGAGATCAGGTCGTCGCCTTCGTCGATATTGATGCCGATGATTCCGCCTTTGCGGAAATTCTTATAGTCGATAAGATTGGTCTTCTTCGTTACGCCGTTTTTCGTACACATGACCAGATGCTGGGTGTCGTCGATTTCCGTTAGGCAAATCATTGCGGCAATCTTCTCGCCTTCCTGAAGCTGGAAGACGCGTGCGATGGAGCGCCCTTTCGAAGTGCGCGATCCTTCGGGGATCTCGTATACCTTTTCGACATAGACGCGGCCGTTGTTCATGACGAAGAAAATGTAGTCATGGGTATTGGCTGTAAAAATGTGTTCGATGAAATCTTCATCGTAGGTGTTGCCTCCCTGGACGCCTTTGCCACCGCGCTTTTGGGTGCGGTATTCGCTGTCGCTCGTACGCTTGATGAACCCTTTGTGCGAAACGGTAATGAAGCAGCCCTCGCGTGGCGTCATATCCGCTTTGGAGATGTCTCCTTCGTAAGGGACAATTTCACAGAGGCGTGGCGAGCTGTACTTCTCTTTAAGATCAAGCAGTTCGGTCTTTATTATAAGAAGGAGCTTTTGTTCGCTTTCCAGGATGGAGCGGAGTTCTTCGATGACCTTCATGAGCTCCGCGTATTCTTGTTCGATTTTGCCGCGCTCCATGCCTGTGAGCTGGTAGAGGCGTAAATCGAGAATGGCGGCGACTTGTCGGTCGGATAACGGGTACTTCTCTTGGAGGCGTTCTTTGGCTTCGTCGCGATTGGCCGAGCCGCGGATGATCTTGATGAAGTCGTCGAGGTTATCGAGAGCGATTTTGTAGCCTTCGAGGATGTGGGCGCGGTCCTCGGCTTTTTTGAGACGGAAGGCTGTGCGGCGGTAGATGACATCACGGCGATGATCAACGTAGCAATTGATCAGCTCTTTGATGTTCATCTGCTTCGGACGACGGTTGTCGAGCGCTAGCAAGTTGACGCCAAAGCTGCTTTCCAGGGCTGTTTTCTTAAACAGCTTGGACATGATTACTTCCGGAAATTCGCCGCGTTTGAGTTCGATAACGATGCGGGTGATTTCGGTCGACTCGTCGCGCAAGTCGCTGATGCCTTCGATGTCTTTGTTGGAAACAAGCTCGGCGATTTTGGTGACGAGCGTAGCTCGGTTCACATTGTAAGGAATTTTGGATATAACGAGTCGATCGCGATCGTTGTCCATTTCTTCCTTTGTCATTATTCCGCGCATACGGACAATACCGCGTCCGGTGCGCATGTATTCGTCGATGCCTTTACGTCCGACAATTTGGCCGCCGGTCGGGAAGTCGGGTCCTTGAATGTAAGTGGCAAGCTCGTCTATCTCGATGTTCGGATTGTCGATTTGAGCGCAGATGCCGGTGATGAGTTCATCGAGATTGTGGGGCGGGATATTCGTCGCCATTCCGACGGCGATACCCGTGGAGCCATTCATCAAAAGGTTGGGCAGTCCAGCAGGGAGCACATCGGGTTCGGTTGTGCTTTCCTTGTAGTTGGCTACGAAGTTTACCGTATCTTCATCGAGATAGCGGAGCAGATCTTCGGCGATGTTCGTCAAGCGAGCTTCGGTGTAACGATAGGCTGCGGGCGAGTCGCCATCGACTGATCCGAAGTTGCCTTGCGGGTCGATGAGCGGATAGCGCATAACCCATTTCTGAGCCATTCTGACGAGCGTGTCGTATACGGAAGAATCGCCGTGCGGGTGGTAGTTCTTCAGAACTTCACCGACGACGCCGGCGCATTTGTCGAAGGGCCGGTTGTGAAGCAGGCCTTCTCGAAACATCGCGTAGAGAATACGGCGTTGAACGGGTTTGAGGCCATCGCGGGCGTCTGGCAGAGCGCGACTAACGATAACGGACATCGAGTAGTCGATGTAGGCCGTCGACATGATGTCGGTGATGTTAGTTGACGTGATGCGTTCGGTGGATTGATCCATGCGTATCTAGAAATTGATTACGTTTGTCTGTGGGAGCAGTGTGAAATTAAACGTCGAGATAGGAAACGTTTAGCGCGTTGTCTTCAATAAACGCCCTTCGAGGAGCAACTTCTTCCCCCATGAGGATCGTGAACATTTCGTCAGCCTTGGCGGCGTCGCTAATGTCGACCTTCAGGAGCTGTCGTTTTCCGGGATCCATCGTGGTTTCGAAGAGTTGCTTGGGATTCATTTCGCCGAGACCCTTGTATCGTTGGATGTTGAGTCCTTTGCGCCCGAGAAGTCGGATTTGATTGAGGATTTCCAGGTTGGAAAAGATCTCGATCAGGTTTTCGTTCTTCTGGCCTTCGTTTTCCAAGATCGAGTAGATCGGCTCTTCCGAGCGTTGGAAATGCGAGAGGTCGAGACCGATTTTCTCGATTTCGTGGAGAAGCTTGGACATCTCGGTTGATTCGAAAATTTCGAATAGGGAGATGCGTTTGGATATTCCGGCTTCTTCGTCTTGGATAGTGATAGTCGCGTTTTCGCCGTCGAGCTCTTCGGCCCCAGGTCCAATATTTTGAACGAATGAAGCGCGTTCGATTTCGGATTTCAGGAAGATGAAAGTTTCTTCGTTGCCTTCGCGAACTCGGGCTATGTATCGAGGCAGCGTGTGATCGTCTCTTGAATACTGTTCGAGGTATTCGCTGAGCGCTGCTCCGTGGCGAGATACGGATCGGCCGATGCGCTCGAGTTGAGCGAAGGTTTCGACGATTTGATCGATCTGCTCAGACATGAAGACGGTACCGTTTTCGATGTGGGTCATCTTAACATCTTCAGTTCCGAGTTCGAGAAGGATGCGATTGAGTTGCTCGTCGTTGTCTATGTATTGCTCGCGGCGTTTGCGCTTGATTTTGTAGAGCGGTGGCTGGGCGATATAAACGTAGCCCGTTTCGATGAGCCCTTTCATTTGACGATATAGGAACGTCAGAAGAAGGGTGCGGATGTGCGAGCCATCGACGTCGGCATCGGTCATGATGATGATTTTGTGATAGCGGGCTTTGTCGATTTTGAAGCCGCCTTCGCCTTCCACGTCGCCGATACCGCAACCGATGGCGGTGATCATTGTCCGAATTTCGTTGTTCGAGAGAACTTTATCGATTCGAGCTTTTTCGGAGTTGATGAGCTTGCCGCGTAGGGGAAGGATTGCCTGTGTACGACGGTCTCGGCCTTGTTTTGCCGATCCGCCAGCGGAATCACCCTCTACTATGTATAGTTCGCTTTCTTCGGGTTTGCGTGAAGAGCAGTCGGCTAGCTTGCCGGGAAGGCCTCCGCCGAAGAGGGCTGATTTACGAACGGTCTCGCGAGCTTTGCGGGCCGCTTCGCGGGCTCGGGCTGCGTTGAGACATTTGTCGATAAGCCTTTTGGCAAGCTTTGGATTGGTCTCGAAGCAGTATTTGAGCCCTTCGCCGACGATTTTCTGGACGATGCCGTCGACTTCCGAGTTGGAGAGTTTAGTCTTGGTCTGGCCTTCGAAGCGCGGTTCGGGGACTTTCACCGATATGACGGCGACAAGTCCTTCGCGAGCGTCGTCTCCGGTTATCGAGGGGTCTTTGTCTTTAAGAAGATTGTTCGCTCGGGCGAATTGATTGACGACGCGGGTGAGCGCAGTGCGGAAGCCGGAGAGGTGGGTGCCGCCTTCGATGTTGTGGATCGAATTGGCGTAGGCGAAGAGCTGTTCGTTGTAGGAGTCGTTGTATTGCATGGATACGTCTACTACGGTCGCTGGTCCGTCGGGATCGGTCGCGCTTTGAATGTTGTCGCTGAATGAAATGGGGTCCTCGTGCAGGACGTTCTTCGAGCGATTCAGGAAGCGAATGTATTCGGATATGCCGTCGTTGAACTGGAAGTGTTCGTTCTTGCTGGAGCGCTCGTCGTTTATGGTGATGTTTACTCCGGGATTGAGGAAGGCGAGTTCGCGAAGACGCTTGGCGAGGATATCGTATTGGAAGGTGAGCGTATCCTCGAATATTTCCGGATCCGGCTTGAAGCTGATCTTGGTGCCGGTTTTTTTGGTATCGCCGATTACAGCAAGTTTCTTGGTCGTGATACCCTTGCTGAAACTCATTTGGTGAATCTTGCCACCTTTGCGGACTTCGGCTTCGAACCATTCTGAAACGGCATTGACGCACTTGGCTCCGACTCCGTGGAGACCGCCAGATACTTGGTAGGCGCCTTTGCCGAATTTACCGCCGGCGTGTAGATTGGTCAGTACAAGCTCAAGGGCCGGGATATTGTACTTTGGATGGATGTCGACCGGAATGCCGCGTCCATCGTCTTCTATCGAGCAAGAACCGTCCAGATGGATGGAGACCTTGATGGTTTTGCAAAATCCGGCTAGCGCTTCGTCGATTGAATTGTCGACGACCTCGAATACGCAGTGGTGAAGGCCGCGCTCGTTGGTGTCGCCGATGTACATGTCGGGACGTTTACGTACGCCTTCGAGGCCTTCCAGCTTCTGGATTTGCGAGGAATCGTATTCTTCTGAACCTGCGTGGTTGGTGGGACTGTTGTCGGCGTCGGTCTGAGGATCCATATAGTTGTTTTTGTCAATTGAAACGGTCTCAAATCGCACGGGCGATAACAACCTTTTTCTCTGATAAAAATGCGCGATTCAACAGTCTCTTTCCCTTCGTGCAAGGCCCTTTTTCGGGTATCTGCGCGATTCGGGTCAAATTGGTGCCTTTTAGGTCCAAATCGGGAGTTTGGGAAAGCGTTTTGAGGTTTTGAGCTGGATCGTGAGGAGTCGGCCCGTCAATTTGGATTTCCGATATGAAACTTACCGTCAAACTGGATTATGCCTGCCGCGTTTTGGCTCAATTGGCCAAACGATACGAGAGCGGCGAGGTTTCTTGCATCGACGAGTTGGCAAGTGTGGAAGAAGCGCCGTCGAAGTATTTGGCTCAGATTTTGGGAGAGCTTCGCAACGGCGGGTTGGTCGAGAGTCGTCGCGGCAAGCAAGGCGGATATTTGTTGGCAAAGGCTCCTGAGGAAATCTCGCTTTACGATGTTATCGGTTTGGTTGAGGGCGGATTTTTTACCGGCGTTTCCAGGTCGGCTGGCGCTTCCGGGGATGCGGTGGCGGATGCGTGGAATCGGTTGCAGTCTAATTTCGAGCAGAGCGCGAAGGCGGTGACATTACGGGATTTGGCGAATCGGCCTGCGGAAGAGATGTATTACATCTGATTTTCTTTGGATGGTCGTTCTGCGAGCTTCCCTTTTCGCCTGGAGGGCATTGGGGGGTTGACGATTGAGGACAAGGGTCGTGCAATTGGAGACTTTTATGCCAGCGGAATGCACTACGAGCCTACTGATCCTTCAGGATCGCGATATGAATTTGCAGAGGATCGAGCGCGAGCTTGTCGAATTGCCGGTAGAGCGGGCCGCGCTTCGTAAGAGGATTAAGGATTTGGAAGCTCAGATCGAGGCAGGCAAACAGCGGGTTCGGGAGGTTGAGGTTCATGGAAAGTCACTTGAAACCGAGATGGCCGAGATCGAGGAGCAGGTTTTGAAGTACCGGAGTCAGCAGTTGCTGGTTAAGAAAAACGAGGAATACAAAGCGCTGACTCATGAGATCGAGACTGCGCAAGGGAAGGTCTCGGATCTTGAGGGAAAGGAAATCGAATTGCTGTACGAGTTAGACGATGCTCGCAAGACTCTCGCGAAGGAGACGGCTGAGGCGAACAAGCATATCGAGCTGGAAAAGCGTTCTCTTGGTCGGCTTGACGAGAAGGAAGTGAATTTGAATGGGGAGATCGACGGAGCGAAGACAGCCTTGGCAGAAGTCGAGGCGGACATGGATAAACAGTCGATGTCGATCTACCGTCGGGTTTCTCGCGGGCTCAAATTTCCAATTATTGTTGCTCAGAAAACCGGCACGTGCCAGGCGTGCCATATGAAGGTATCGGCTGCGGTAGAAGTCGAGGTGCGGAAGGGAAATGAAATAACAACTTGCGATAGTTGCGGACGCATCCTTTATTGGGACGCCTAGCTTCGGAGTCGCTCGTTCGCTCCACCGTTCTTTATTGGTTTAGTTCAGTTTATGGCAGTGGAGAGGAAAGTCCGGACGTCATAGGGTAGGATTCCTCGTGAAAGCGGGGGAGGTTTGCTTTAAGGCAAATCGACGGATAGCGCCGCAGAGAATATACCGCCCGTAATTGATCTCGGATCCCGTTTTTCGGGTTTTGGTTTAGTTAGGGGTAAGGGTGAAAAGGTGGAGTAAGAGCCCACCGCCGTTCCGAGTAATCGGGCGGGCATGGCAAGCCCAATCCGACGCAAGACAAAATAGGGGACAGGGCGACCCGTCTTTTATGTCCCGGGTATGTCGCGCCTTTTTCGGAAGGGTTTCGCAATCGGTTTTCCGGTCGCGGGACAGATAAATGAACGTGGGTCCGTTTCGGCGGATCACAAAATCCGGCTTATAGGCTCCGGAGCTAGATTTTGATTTTCTTTTGGAAAAAATCGCCTGATGGCGAATAGGCTCTTTTCACGTGAAAGGGGTGTTGAGCGCTCATTTTGGTGAATTAGGGTCTTTGGGGCTAATTAGTGGTCGATTTTTCGAGCATTATGGCTCTGGCATCGGCGATCTCGCCGCTTTGAGTCCTAGCTCGGATTAACTTCTCTAAATTCCTTGACATGCTCGGGAATAGACGGAATATCCGCCCCTCTTATGGCAAATACCAAGTCAGCGCAGAAGAACAACCGAAAGACGATCGCACGCACGTTACACAACCGCTCGCGCAAGACCCGTTTGAAATCCCTGGCCAAGAAGGTTGAAGCTCTCGCGGCTGGAGATGATAAAGAAGCGCTTAAAGTGGCAGCTGGTCAGTTCGTCTCCGCAATGGATAGAGCAGCTAAGACTCATCTTGTTCATAACAACAAGGCAAGCCGCACCAAGGCAGCGATGGCCAAGTTGGTTGCCGCGTAAGTTCTCGTTTTTCTTTCACAATTTTGGCTCCCAGCGTTTCGGCGATGGGAGCTTTTTTCGTTTTAAACGTCATGTATAAATCAGCGCCATTCATTTCATTTCCCGAGCGGTATTTGGGAGAGCGTCCCGTTAAGTTTCCCTTGTTGGTGAACCATCCCGGGTACTTCGCGATCAATAAACCTGCGGGGATCGCTTGTTTCCGCCACGATTGGACTTTGGGCATGCCGGATGTCTCTATGGCTTTGCGTCGTGAGATTCTCAATGAGAAGCCTCAGCTTAAGGCTTTGGGGCTGGAAGGGCTTTTCAGAGTGTTCAAGCTCGATGCGGAATTGAGCGGAGCGTTGATTTACGCGAAGACGGTGGAGTGGGAGGAGAAGCTGCGAAATGCATTTGGATCGCGGCAGATCGTGTTTCGCTATCATTTCTTGGCTACGACCGAGTCGGAGGAGCGGGAGCGCTTTTGCGACCTGCCTCTTGCAGAGCATTCTAATCAGGAACAGATGCTCGTTTCCCACAAAACCGGGAAGAAGTGCGAAACGAAACTTTGCTATCTTAGGAGCTTTGGGCGCTATCAACTGTGGGAAGCGGAGACGAGTGATTTCCGCATGCATCAGTTGCGCCTTCATGCTGCCGAAAGGGACCTGCAGATTGTCGGCGAGGATCTTTATTCCAAAGGGGAACGTATATTCCTTTCGATGATCAAGCGAGGTTATCGCCAGAACAAAGGAACCGAGGAGCCGATTTACGATCAGTTGGCTGCGCATCTGGTATCGGTGGAGTTCAAGGTCCCCGATCAAGAGCTACCAAGCGTTTTCGCTCCGCTACCAAGGGGTTTTGAAGTCTTGTTGAAATTCTTGGAGCGGCATCGGGGACAGCGTAGTTAGGGCGATTTTCGGAGCTCGAGCAATTATTCTGTAGATTCTTCTTTACAGAATAGCATGGACAAATCACGTTTTCGAGCTTTCCAAAATTTTTGAAGACACTGATCTATGGGTAATCTAAAGAAAAAACGCAGTCTTAAGATGTCGAAGCACAAACGCCGCAAGCGCTTGAAGTCGAATCGTCATAAGAAGAAGGCTTGGTAGAGTAGTTAAACCTCATAGACGAGCAGCGAGCGCGGTATATTCCGCATCGTCAGCCATAGCCTCAAAGGGCAAAAATACTTTCTTCGAAAGCTCGGACCATTTTGGTCCGAGCTTTTTTATTTCCCTTCGAGTAAATACCTCGAAGCTTGCTTCGTTTCTAATATTGGTAGCGGCCCGATCTCCGAGCGGCTACATGAACGATATAATCGCTCAGACATTGTCCCTGACTTGTCGGTGGCGACTTCTACAATAATG
>JAPKDW010000186.1 GCA_028822375.1 Opitutaceae bacterium
GGTGACAAACGGCCTGTCCTCATTGTCTCGAACATTCGCCCAATCTAGGCGCTTAAGCTCTTCGATCCGAATTCCGCAGAACAACCCGAGAACCACTGGTCCCAAAAGATCTAGCTCGGGATGGGCTAGGGCACCTTCAAGCAATCTGGCAGACTCCTTCGGCGTTAGAATGCCTGGTTGGGACTTAGAACCGCCATTGCCAATCAATTCCTTGCGGTCGCTATCCGTAAGACGCTCAAGAGGGGATTCCGCAATGTACTGCTTTTGGTATGCGTATTTCAGGACTTCGCTGATTATCGATAAGTAGTTTTTCGTTGTCCTTGGTTCGAGTTCCAGTCCAAGAAGCCAGTCAGTAATTGAGTCCAAGGCTAATTCTTTAATCGGAAGACCATCAAATGCCGCGCCGAATTTAGAGGCTCTATTCTTGAAGTCTTTGTAGCTGCGTTCTCGTAAGTCTCCGCGCTCAAACCTTAGCTTCTTGCTGGCTACTAGCTCATCAACAGCCTCCGAAACGTTCCTTTCGCCTCCTTCTGGCTAAGTCTCTTGAGAGCAAATTCGGCAGCTTCTTCTAAGGTTATTCCGCTTTCTCGAAGCTTGGGCATCCATTCAGTGAATTCGCGGCGCTCTCCGTCTGTAGTCTTGAAAAAGTCCTCTCCCTGTTTTCGGACACCTCTATACTGGTCAGCGGCCCATCTTTCAGCATCGAGCTTAGTCTTGAATTGCTTTCGCTTCCTGGCTTTTCCCGTCAACATGACGGGTAGCGTAACTTGAAAGAATGAATACATTGCCTCCTTGCCGTTGAAACTCTGCTTGTAGGCGAACTCTCGTATCCAAATTCCCGATTTCTTGGGGTGCTCCCACTTAAGGAAGGCTTCGTCGTTCTTTGTTGGCATAGGTTCAAGGATGCCTATTTCTCGTATCCCTGCAGGATTTTTGACAGAAAATTGACAGGTAATGGTCTCGATTAATCTGTTTATATCTGTAACCATCTAACTGTTAATGAGTTAGTATGGAGGCGTGGGCGGGAATCGAACCCGCGATAGAGCTTTTGCAGAGCTCGGCCTTACCACTTGGCTACCACGCCTTTCCAGCTTCGCTTGGGCGAAGAACGAAAGGCAGCACAGATTTGCCAACACGGTTCGAGTTTCAAGCAGAATCTTGAATTATCTGAAATATCGTCACTTTTTGTGTTTGGGGGACGTCCGACTCGTTGGTGTTTGTATGAGTCCTTGTTTTGAGCCGACTGGAAGTTTCGTTGATGAAATGCAGGCGAATCGGCTGCTTTTTCGAAGTGGGTCGTTTTTTGCGAATTTTCTATTGACTTAGGTAAAAGGAAATGGATTTTTAGCGGCCTCTCAAAAGCGGGCGTAGCTCAGTTGGTAGAGCACCACCTTGCCAAGGTGGCTGTCGAGAGTTCGAGTCTCTTCGCCCGCTCCATTTTCCGCTTTAAGCGAATCCGTCAGATGACGGTCCAAAGAGTCCTCTTTTTAGAGGATTTTTTTGTGAACAAATCCTTGTGGCTTCCGCACGGGACGGACAGTATCGTTAACCGTGAAAGCAGCCGATTTTTTCGATTTCCCTCCGAGTCTCCCATTCAAACAGTTTTTCGCTGATGATGCTTTGCCTTGGCAGTGGATTCCGAAAATCAAGGAGGCTCTGGCTGATTTGAAGGGAAACGCTGGCGAATATGAGCTTCCTGCGGGCGTTCATGTGAGGGGCGAGGTCTACTTGCATGCATCGGTAAAGCTTCCGCCGTATTGCGTGATCGAGGGACCGGCTTGGATTGGCGAGGATGTCGAGATCCGTCCGGGAGCATATATTCGAGGTAATGTCATTATTGGAGCGGGCAGCGTGGTCGGTAATTCATGCGAATACAAAAACTGCTTGTTGATGGAGAAGACTCAAACGCCGCATTTTTCGTATGTGGGCGATTCTATCCTCGGCAATGGGGCTCACTTGGGGGCTGGCGTTATTCTTTCGAACCTTCGTTTCGACCAGGCGAACATTATCGTTAGCGTTGATGGCGAGTGGGTTGACTCGGGTTTGCGGAAATTCGGAGCGATTTTGGGCGACCGAGCGGAGGTCGGCTGCAATTCCGCTTTGATGCCGGGATCTATCGTTGGGAAAGGGTCGCTCGTAGGGCCTGTGACAACCTTTTCGGGCGTGCTCGGCGAGGGGCAGCTTAAGGTGGGGAATACAAGCCACCGCACGATTCCGTTGAGGGATTGAGGGGGCTCACGCGAAGTCGCGTCTTTGTAATATTGGTAGCGGCTGACCTCCGGGCAGCCATTTTGGATGATGGTGTGTTTTGGGAACGAATGATGGCCGCTCGGAGATCGGCCGCTACCTTTTAGGATACTTGGCTAGCGTTTACTGAACATTCTCTTAGCGGCTTCGCGTGAGTTCAAAATTATGATTGGATAAATATTCTTAGATGGTTTCGCTTGAATCGTATCGCGACGATTGCTACATGGAAAATGGAACGATCGTGTTTCGCGAATCGCCAACCAATTGAATCTTATGAGAATACTCTCTGGCATACAGCCTTCCGGAATCCTGCATGTGGGCAACTACTTCGGGATGATGCGTCCTTCTATCGAATTGCAGGACCAAGGTGAGGCGTTCTATTTTATCGCGGATTATCACTCGATGACGTCGCTTTACGATGCGTCTCAACGACGGAAATACACGCGTCAAGTGGCGATTGATTTCTTGGCTTGCGGGCTTGATCCGAAGAAGGCGGTTTTGTTTAAGCAATCGGATGTACCGGAGCACGTAGAACTATCTTGGATACTTTCGACAATTTGCCCGATGGGACTGCTCGAGCGTTGTCACAGCTATAAGGACAAGATCTCAAAAGGCCTTTCGGCGAATCACGGTTTGTTTGCCTATCCGGTTTTGATGGCGGCAGATATTTTGATCTACGAGGCTGATCGAGTTCCGGTGGGGCGTGATCAGAAGCAGCACGTTGAAGTGACGCGTGATCTGGCGTTGAAATTCAACCAGACTTATGGCGAGACTTTCAAGCTTCCCGAACCTCAGTTTCGCGAGGGCTCGGAAAACATCATCGGACTCGACGGGCAGAAAATGAGTAAGAGCTACAATAATACGGTCGAAATCTTCGGCGAAGAAAAGGCGACGCGGAAGCGTTTGATGGGGATTGTGATGGATAGCCGTACACGCGAAGAGGCAAAACCGGACGCGGAGGAAAATCGAGCGATTCAATTGATGAAGCATGTGGCGTCTACCGAGCAGTACCAGGAAGAGGTAGCAAAATTGAAGGCCGGCGGTTATGGTTATGGGGATCTTAAAAAAGGCCTTTTCGAATTGTACTGGGAGTACTTCCGCGAAGCTCGCGAGCGACGTGAGGAGTTGTTGAAAAATCTCGATTATGTGGACCAAGTTCTAGCGGACGGCGCCGAGAAGGCTCGTGAAATAGCGCGTCCGGTTAACCAACGAGCACGGAAGGCCTGTGGCCTAGCGTAGGTATTTCGTGTTTGGCTAAGGAATCGCTTGATGGGTCCAATGGCACTGTCTAGCTTGATTTAAATAGGGCTTTCTTTTTAGGTGTGAACTTTCAGATTCTTCAATGTCTAGCTCGAAAATAAGCGTGATGATCGTCGACGATTCGCCGACCGCGAGGCGTATTCTAACTGACATCATTAATCGGCATCCGCAGATGGAGGTTTTAGCGGCGGTGGCCGACCCGTTCGAAGCGGTGCCGGAGCTTAAGCGTAAATCCCCGGTTGTGATGATCCTGGACGTGCAAATACCGCGCATGGACGGTATCACTTTTTTGAAAAAGCTCATGACGATTCAACCGTTGCCGGTAGTCATGTGTTCGAGCTTTACGGAGAGAGGCTCATCGGTTTCGCTCCAATGCCTGGAAAATGGGGCCGTGGATATTATCGCGAAGCCAAAGGTGGCAACGAAGCGAGATATGCTGGAGCTGGAGATGCGTATCCACGATACGATACAGTCCGCTGCCATTGCTCGGTTTCGCTCGCGAAGCGGAATCGGATTTGCTCCAGTCAAGGAGAGGGCCACCTCCGCTCCGGTTGAAGTAAGGGAAAAGCTTTCGGCGGACGAAGTCCTTCCGCCTCCATCGGCTATTTCGATTGGCAATATTCCGACGACTGAAAAAATCATCGCTCTAGGGGCGTCCACCGGCGGGACGAATGCGATTCGCGAATTTCTTGAGCCGCTGCCTATTGATTGTCCTGGAATCGTAATGGTGCAGCATATGCCCGAGCGCTTTACGGAGTCGTTTGCTCAGCGTTTGAATGAATGCTGTAAAATCGAAGTGCGCGAAGCGAAATCCGGGGAGACAATCGAGCCGGGGTTGGCGTTGCTGGCCCCTGGTAGTCATCATTTGGTGGTTAAGCGTTCCGGCGTTCGCTATGTGGTGGAGATTGTGGAAGGGCCGTTGGTCAATCGGCATCGCCCATCGGTTGACGTGCTTTTCCGTTCGGTCGCAGGAGCAGCGGGAAAGAATGCTGTAGGCGTGATTCTTACCGGAATGGGGGATGATGGAGCTACGGGTATGCTTGAGATGAAGAATGCCGGCGCCTACAATTTTGCCTAGGACAGGGACTCGTGTGTCGTCTTCGGGATGCCTAACGAAACGATCAAAAAGGGCGGTGTCGATCAGACGCTGGCATTAACGAAACTGCCAATGGCGGTTTTGAATCAAGTGAGGTAGATCTTTGGGGCATCGCTAGTCTTGGTAGCGGTCGACCTCACGTCTTCGCAACGCTACGCCGACTGGGCGGCCATATTTCGCTATGCGATTATTCAATATGCTGGATGAGAAATGGCCGCTCGGAGATCGGTCGCTACCTTTTAAGTGCTACTGGGGTCTTCTTTAAAGCTCTAGTCACTGGTCATCTCGAGGGCGGCATCGGGTTCGCCTGCTCTTTCTTTTTCAAGCGCGTCTGCGAGTGTTTGAGCGATTCGGTCGGTGGTCATTGAATTAGGAAATGGAAGGCGAGCTAGATTGGTTTGCTCCGATATTTGATGGTAGTGTCGGGATCATTAATCCGGAATTTCAACGTATCGAATCATTTTTCTAAGAAACTCCAATCCGGGAACGTTTCCTTTTCGAACACTACTTAAAGGGAGTATGGGATTGAAACGCGGAGTTTATGGGAAAGAGGACTAACGAGGTTCGCGATTGGGATAAGGTTCATCAAGCCATCCTGTCGCATCAAACAGCTTTGATACGCTATGCATCCAGTATTCTGGGCGAGCGGGAAGGAGCTAAGGACGTCGTCCAGGAAGTCTTTTTGAAACTCTGTAAACAGCCTTGGCGGGATGTTGAGGGACATCTCGTCAATTGGCTGTTTCGCGTCACTCGAAACCAGGCTCTCGATTTACTAAGAAAGGAAAAACGAATGAGTCTATTTGAAAATCCGGAAACAATGGAACGCCTGGCAGGTGTGGGTGAATCGTCCGGGCAAGATGCCAGAACCCAAGAACGAGTGGGGTCACTACTCGAATTGGTCGGGCAGCTGCCGGGAAAAGAACGCGAGCTGGTAACGCTTAAATTCCAGCAAGGTCTCAGTTATAAAGAGATCAGCGAAGTGACGGGAATGACCGTCGGTAATGTGGGCTATGTTTTGCACCACGCATTGAAAGAACTGAAAACCCGCTGGAACGCAGTGGAGTCCGTATAAGCAAGGAGGATACGAATATGGAAAAGATTTCAAAAGACGACCCACGGTTCACCGCGAAAGCTCTAGGCGAGCAATCGGAAGAACTGGAAAATGTGGAAATTACGAGCGAGGACTTGAAGGAGTTCGAGGAAACGCTGGCTCTGGCCAAGGAGCTTGAGAATGAGTTTGGGAATTCGGAAAGCGAAGAAACGCTTTCGGAAGATCAGATTAGCGATTTGGGAAAACGTTTCGAAAAACGTGATTCCAAGTGGAAACTGCTGATGTTTCCAGGATGGGTTTACAATGTTGCTGCGTGCGTGGCGATAGGGGCAGTTGGTGTCGTTATGTACAATGACAAGGGATTGTTCGAAGAAGAGCCAAGGCGACCTGCTCCGATGGATACGGTTGCGGAGGTTGATCGGGTATCACCGAATGAGGAGGTGTTTCAAAATAGCGAAAACGCTTTTGTATCGGGTGACGCGAATGGCGCGTTGGGCAACTTTGAGCAACCACCGGTTGTTCAAATTGCCGAAGTGGGAGTGGCTTATTCTCAAGTAAGGGCTGAGGCATCGAAAATGAGACTAAACAATACTCGATATTTTGAAGATGCAGGAACATTACCGTTGGTTGAAAGTATTGAAACATTGGGAAACGGTTCTCAGCCGAACTATAATCCTTCGATTGCTATAAGTGAAAGCACTCCTCGCATTCGGGGACTTTCGTCTGGTGAATCGGCATCATCGACTATTGTTTTGAATGCTCGGGCAGTCCCTTTTAGGTCGTTTTCTGGAGATTTCGAAGATGAAAGGGAAAGCAGAGTTCGAGGTTACGCTTCCGGTGCTAGTCACATGCAGGCCCAACAATTGTCCGTAAGCATTCCCGCTCCTCCAGCCAATCGCGAAGGTTACGATCACATTGAGGAAAACGATTTCCGCTCTGTATTGGATAACCCATTGTCTACATTCTCGATCGACGTGGATACGGCATCGTACTCGAACATGCGTCGTATGATCGAAGGAGGGGCCCGCCCGCTTCCGGATGCGATTAGGATCGAAGAGCTGATCAATTATTTCAAATACGATTATGCGGAACCGACGGGAGATACGCCGTTTTCCGTGAATATCGAATCGGCCAGCGCTCCTTGGAAGTCCGAGCATCAATTGGTTCGGATTGGTTTGAAGGGAAAGACCATCGCTCAGGATGAACGTCCGGCGGCCAATCTCGTTTTCTTAGTAGATGTATCCGGATCGATGGGACAGCAAAACAAGCTGCCCTTGGCTCAGGAGGCTTTGAAATTGCTTGTCGAGCAAATGGGTTCGGATGACCGCATCGCAATCGTGGTGTACGCTGGCTCTTCTGGACTCGTGTTGCCTTCGACTACCGCAAATAACCAGGAAACGATTCAGCATGCGATCGATAATCTGCGTTCAGGTGGTTCGACGAACGGCGGAGCGGGAATCGAATTGGCTTATAAGGTCGCAACGGAGAAGTTCATCGATGGGGGAATAAATCGCGTGGTGTTGTGCACCGATGGGGATTTCAATGTTGGAGTAACCGATGACGGCAGTCTGGTTCGCTTGATTGAAGAGAAAGCAAAGTCGGGCGTGTTCTTCTCGGCGATCGGTTTTGGTGATGGGAATTACCAGGACGGAAAGATGGAGCAGCTTTCGAATAAGGGAAATGGGAACTATGCCTATATCGATGGCAAGCAAGAGGCTCGGAAAGTGTTTGTCGATGACATGCTGGGGACATTGCACACGATCGCGAAAGACGTTAAGATACAAGTCGATTTCAACCCGGCTGAAGTTACGGCGTATCGCCTTATCGGTTACGTAAACCGAAAACTTGCCAAGGAGGATTTCAATGACGATAAAAAGGATGCAGGCGAGATTGGGGCCGGACATACGGTTACTGCTTTGTATGAAGTCGTTCCAGCGGGAGTGGAGTTCGATACTAAGGGTGTAGATGCGTCGAAGTATCAACGACCTGCCACGAAAACGACTGGTTCGGAGGAATGGTTGACCGTTAAACTCCGTTATAAGGCTCCCGACGAGGATGTAAGCCAGTTGGTCGACTTTCCTTATACCGGCGATGTCGAGCGTGCGTTTAAGAATGCTAGTCCCGACTTTCGTTTTGCCTCCAGTGTGGCGGGTTTTGGAATGTTGATTCGCGATTCGGCTCACAAAGGAAATCTCGAAATGGATGATGTCATCGAAATCGCCCGAGCTGCGCGATCAAAGGATTCGAATGGTTTGAAAAGCGAGTTTGTCGAGTTGGTCAGAAAAGCTAAAGCTCTGCTGGAAGAGTAGGAAGCGATTGTAGGGGCGGTCCACGCTGAGGAGGGACCGTGCCGCATTGGGAAATGGGTCCGATTGAAAGTGTTACCAAGTAGGGCGACATCACCGGCTTGCTATTGATTGGAGCGTTGCTCCAGGGCTCTGCGTTGCCGCTCCGCTTCCGCAAGCTCCCCTTCGGTAGTCCTCATCCCTCTTTTCGTTTATAAGCGGTAATAAGTCAAAATGGCCCTGCTTTGAGGAAAGGCCAGCGAGCGTCGCCGGAGCAACGCCCAGATGGCGAAGCAATGGTAGGGTAGGAGGGATTCGAACCCCCGACCGCCGGATTAGAAATCAGGTGCTCTATCCAACTGAGCTACTACCCCATACCGTTCTTAGCGAGCAACTTAGGACCTGGTGATTGGCTTCTTTTTTAAGCGAAAATAACCCATGTTTGTAAGCATTGGAATTTTCGCATGACAAAGACACCCAACCATATGAAGTAAGTTGCTGAATGCCTTTATCGGAATGAATCATCTGGAACCTATTTTGCTCTTGTAAAAAGGAGCGGGAAGCAAATAAGGCGATCTCTCAAAACTCAAGACCGAAAGTTGGTAGAAAGCAGATTGAAGATTTTTCGAGAAGAAGTCGGAAGTTTGAGTACGAAACCAGAGGATCGTAGCCTTGATTTCGAGTCTCTCTGCAAACGTTGGCTTGGCGTAACGAATGCCTCGTTAAGACCAGCAAGCGCCAAAAGAAATGAGGAGATTTCGGGAGCCTATGGCTATATAAATAGAAATAGGGACAGGCTAATTATATGAGATGGCTCTTGACTGTGCATTCAACCGAAA
>JAPKDW010000020.1 GCA_028822375.1 Opitutaceae bacterium
ATCGCAAATCGCTTTCATCAAAGGCCAATTAGCGCTGTTCCCCAAAAGAAAACCGAACACGCGAATATCATTTACCTTCATCAACTTCGCGAATGCCTTCGGACTCAATTCGCCTGTATTCGTAACCCCATCGGTAACCAACACAATGCTGGTCGCCCTATCGGCGTCAGCATCACGCAGGGCTAACTTCAGGCCGGAATAGAGATTCGTTCCTCCGCCAGATTCGATTCCATCCAAAATCGAAAGCGCGTGCGCGACTTGCTCCGCCGTGGCGGGCGTCCATTCGCGGGTTAGCTCACGCGCCTCGTTATTGAACAACACAATTCGAAATCGATCCTCAGGTCTAAAACTCGAAATCGTCTGCTTCACTCCCTCAACCAACGTGTGTAGCTTTCCTTTCATGCTACCCGAAACATCGAGTACGAAAACGTAATCGGAACCGCCATTCAAAGGCTGAAGATCCACTCCTGGCGTAACCACCATCATAAACGTACCCGCCTTTTCACTACTATCGCGAAAAGGAATCACTTCGACCCGACCCGGAAGATTGTCTTCCAACATATAATAAAGAACAAAATCCTTCGTTAAGTCGCCTCCATTAGATTGATAGAAATAAACCAAATCGCCTTCAGCGTCCGTCGTTTCCGTTCCCTGAAACCCAGGAGTCCGAATTCCCTTCAAAGGCCACGCGGATTTCACCTCCACATCAATCGAGAAATTTCCCGTTACGACTTCATTGCGGGTCCAAAACTGTTCGGCAGCCGTATCCGTACCACCTTCTTCAAGCGGGTATTTGTAGGATCCAATTCCTGTATCCAACTTAAGCGGTTGATAATAGACTACTCGCATACGAACTTCGCCTTGAGCCGGAACCGGACTCACCCAAAACTCGAAATGTTGATAGCTGTCTTTCTGAGCCAATCCTGCGTCGTTCCCATTGGCGGTTTCCTCCTCGTAAACCTGTTCCGCCTTAGCCTTTTCCACGACTTCGCCTTGCAACTCCTTCTCGCCAGCCCAAATCGTCATTTCAGACAAACTCGCATGCTCCGGCAAAGGGAAGGTATAGACCGCCTCGAGATCCTGCTGGTTTGGATTAAAAAAGGTCTGACTTACCTCTGTTCGAGCAAAACTATTATTAAGCGTCACATGCGCCTGGTGATCTCGAATTTCCAACGATTGCAATCCGCTGTCCACCGGTTTCAGCACGCCGGCTCCTTGCATCGGCGACCCCACCAGAATACCAGCAAGAGCGCAAAATGCAGTGAATGCTCTTTTCCGACCTTCGCCAAACCTAGTTCCAATTGATTTCGTGCCACTAAGACGTGGCGTGTTTTTTGTTTTCAAGTCCATGCCACCCCTTTTGCAGGACGAGTGCCAACTGCTCACCATAAATTTAAATAACTGCTTTTCAGGGACTTACCAAATTCAGATATATTACAGACGACCAAAATGAGATTCTATTAGACAAATTTTGTGTTACTAAGTACATTTTATGCATGTCCAATATCCATATTTTCAGCGAGAAGAGTCGCAAAATAATCGAACCCCTAGTGGAGACTGTCTTCACGAACCCCTTTTTAGAAGAACGACAAATCCTGAACCGAAAGATTCTCGGCGATGCCTACAACTACCCAAACCCGGCTGGCGCTTCGCCAAACGGAAGCGTCAGGCGCTCTGACAACGAAATCGCCATTGTTCAAACCTGTCGCGACCTCGTCGACAAAGCGCGAAAGAAAATCATCGCTGAATCGATCGCTTCTCAACATCCGGAGTATTCACTCTATGAGCACCTCATTTACTTTCTCATCTACCACGATCTCTCCCAGTCCATCGATCGCTTCATTCTGAAATGTATCGAAAAACCTGAAAACAACCTCGAGTGGAAGGATTTCACCGAACTCCAAGCCTACTTCAATTTTTACCTAAAACCCGACGGGACTAATCTCCCGACTCTCTACAACCCCTCCGAACTGAGCGCCTTCTTTTTTCAACTGCGCCGAGCATTTTTCCATACGTACACGAATCTAGCAGGATCATCCATTGCGATCATGAAACTACGAGCCCGCGTTTGGGATTCCATTTTCACGCACAACATGCGGCGTTACTTTCGATCGCTTCATCAGCGAATGAATAACATCTATACGCTCATCACCGGCCCCTCCGGCTCGGGCAAGGATGTCATTGCCCGCTGCATTGGACTATCTCGATTTATCCCTTTCGATACGACCACGCGGAAATTCGAGCGAAACTTCATGGAAGCCTTTTACCCAATCAACCTTTCCGCGCTTTCATCGACCCTCATCGAATCCGAATTATTCGGCCATCGCCGTGGAGCCTTCACCGGTGCCCTCCAAGACAAAGCGGGATACTTCGAATCGACTGGCCGCTACGGAACGGTCTTCTTGGATGAAATCGGTGACACCGATCCCAAGATTCAGGTCAAACTGCTACGCGTACTTCAATCGAAGGAATTCCAACGCCTCGGCGACACCAAGACGATAAACTTCGAAGGCAAAGTCATGGCCGCCACCAATATAGATCTCGTCAAAGCGATCGAACAAGGAAACTTCCGAGAGGATTTCTACTATCGACTTTGCGCGGACAAAATCGAAACACCCTCCCTTGAGCGTATCCTCTCCGGAAATACGAATGAAATCGAAAACCTCATTCGATTCATTGCCGGAAAAACTGCGGGAGCCGATGAAATCGACGAACTGGCCGAGGAATCCCTCGCATACATAAAGAACCACCTCCCCAAAAGCTACAGCTGGCCTGGCAATTTCCGAGAACTCGAACAATGCGTCCGCAATATAATGGTCCACGGAGAATACCATCCCCACGCAAACCTCCAAGTCGCTCAGACTGCCGTTGAAAAAGCGCAACAAGCATTCACCCAAGGAAGCTATTCTCTCAACAAGCTCATCGAGACCTACATCACCCAAGAGTATCATCGCACCCCTAACATGGCAGAAGTCGGCATGCGCCTAAAAGTCGACCCCAGGACGATCAAGAAATACCTTAATTAGTAAACCTTCAACCTTATTCCTTATTCCTATGCCACTAAAGGATCGAGGCGATAGCAGTCTTCCTCATCCAACTGATGAGCGGATTCACGGCAAGCCTTCCATTACCTCGGTCGCCGTTATCGAAGACCGCCGAGTCATCTCCAGGTGCAAAATAGCGGCTTTGGTTTGATCGAGGTTATTAACGGTTTCAAATGACTCCATTCCAGTAGTGCAGTCTCGAATCAAGGTCACCTTATATCCCCGATTATGCATATGAGTCATGCCGTAATCATTCAACATGATGCAATGGTTTGTATTGAATCCTAGATACAGCAGGAAAAGAATGCCTTTCTGTTTGCAGTATCGATGTAACTCCTCCCCGTTCGCGACAACGGCTTCTCCAGCGACAGGTTCCAACAGCGGATGAAAACAACGCTCCAAACGACGCTCCTCCAACCAGGCCTGCCGAGGCTCGAACGGGTAATCGTATTTGGAAAACGCTCCAGCGCTTCCAACAAAATCCTTCGGTGGCCAATCGCAATCGAGAACCGGCCACTCAAGTTCACTCTCATCCACTAACCTTGCCCATTGAGGGTGCTCTACCGCAACCTGTACACCAGGGGCGTGGACAATCTGCAATCCAGACGTCCGGCATTTCTTCAATAAAGGGCAAATTTCATCTTCCGAAATACGATTTATTCGCTCCTGGGTTTCCACCAGATAATGAAACGCCCACGTATCCAAAGCGACAACGGCTACTTGCTCCAACGGGATCTCCCAATCGAGCGTATCGTATCCAGTATTTGCCTCGCTCCACTCAATGCCTAGATCGACATGCCAGCGATAATAGCGAGGGTTAATCCTAAATATACTCATCAGTTTAAAGTTCCTCTGCTTACCATCCTATTTCTTTTTCCCTATCGCGTGCCACTCCAAGGGATCCAGGCGATAGTAGTCTTTCAATTCCGGATCCATAAATCGAAAACTATCCTCAATATCCAACACACGTGTATCCACATACTCCATCGCTTCGGGAAAAGCAGCCTTCAATCGCTCCTCCTTTCGCTTCGGTTTACCGTTTTCCATAATCTCCCGCTCAATGAAAACCGCAAACAGCTCGGCCTTGCAAGGCCGAGCTGCGAGTAAAAATAGATGTCTATCGTATCCTATCTACGGATATAGTGGATCACAATGGCACCGATTCGTGCAGATGCACGATATTGCCATTCGCATCAGTAGCTGGCTGCGGCGCTCCACCCGCGCCAGGACCACCTCGTCCTCCAGCACCACCGCCAGGACCACCTCGCCCACCAGCTCCCGGACCGCCCGGTCCTCGAGCTCCTCTAAGAGCAGCAAATTCACCCGCGTCGAGCTTCCCGTCATGATTAGCGTCGCCGCTAGCAAATAATTCCAGGTCGGCTTCGTCGACTTCGCTTTTAAGAACGATTCCGTCGCCATCCGTATCGTAGCGTCGCAGTCCTCCTCGAGCGCGTCGACCGCCGCGACCTTGCTGCTCCGGCGCATTTCGCACCCAATCAGCCGCAAATTCATTACGTGCCAGCATACGCTTAGCAACTTCCGCATGCGCTTTGGCTACATCGGTCGTTTCATTAGGATCATCGTAGATTTTGAACAACTCGACGGTCGCCGCCTTGTCCTTAACATTCGAATGCACCAATTTGTAGTCACCCGAATGCACTGAATACGAAGAGGCGTTACCAATAACCATATCGGTCTTGCGAGGACGTGTTTTACCGCTCTGGAGCGTATCCCAAACGCTTTCCCCATCAAATGGCGTATTCAACTTAGTCGGAATACCCAATGCCTCGGCAAATGTTGGAAAGAGATCGTACACAACCATAGGCTGCTCGCTCCTCACGCCAGCGGGGATTTTGCCGGGCCAGCGAAAAATCGCCGGCAAACGCGTTCCGCCCTCGTATAGGCTTCCTTTGCGTCCGCGAAAGTCGCCATTGTTGGCCGCCGGACCGCCTCCGTTGTCAGAGAAAAACAGGACCAATGTGTTATCGCGGATTCCTTCGTCATCGATCGCCTGCAAAATATTTCCGATCGCTACATCCAAGACCTCGACCATCGCGCAGTATATCCGCCGATCTTCGTTTTCGATGTGAGCATACTTGTCGACATATTCCTGAGGCGCTTGCAGCGGAGTATGCGGAGCCGTGAACGCTACGTAAGAAAAGAACGGCTTCGACGGATCGCGCTCCCGAATTAAACGGCTGATTTCATTTCCAAAAAGATCCGTTGCGTAGCCGTTTTCGTGAACCGTCTTCCCATCGCGGCCCCAGTCTTTTTGCTCGCCGCGACCGTGCGTCCAGTAATCCGGACCCGCGCGAAGCGAACCGTAAGTGTGGTCGAAGCCACGATTGATCGGAAGGTCGCGTTGGGCGGTGAGACCCAAGTGCCACTTACCCGCTGTCATCGTCATGTAGCCGGCATCCTTGAAAGCCTCGTTCATCAGTTGCTCGTCGTGCGTGATGGTCATGTTGCCAGGCATCGGAGTGAAAACTCCGTGTCGCATCGAAATGTGCCCCGTCAGCAAAGCGGTACGCGTCGGCGAACAAATCGGATACACGTAAAAGCGATTCATCTCCAATCCGTCCTTCGCGAGTTGGTCGATATTCGGCGTAGCCATTTCGCCACCGTGATACCCCACATCTCCCCAACCTTGGTCATCGGAAACGAGCAGAATAACATTCGGCTTCGTATTGGCCGCCCACGTTAACGGAGCAGTGATCGAGCCGCAGCATATAGCTGCCGCGATAAAACTAAAAATCGCGAACTGATAAAATCGATTTTTCACGGCGCGATTGGCCGAGCAGGCGCATTTTGGCAAGACGTAGTCAGACAAAGGGTAGTACATTGAGCAATAGGGGGTTAATGGGTAGTGGAAGGAATTCTGAAAACTCGGAACAATCATAATATGTGATCAGACAAGCGAAATTCAAGAGCAGAATGGGAATGACCCAATCGCTAAATCAATCCGTGTTAACCCACAGACGTTACCAATCCCTCAAAAGTTGCATCTCACGCGATTTAGCCATAATAGCTCCCAACAACAAAGAATCGATTAGCTAGTCCAAATTCCCAGAAAATCGACGAAATCCCTATACGCACCCCCGTTTTCTTCCAAAATGTTACCTCGCCTCCCAATCTTCATCTCGATCTGCGCTCCAATCTGCTTTGGTTTCGCATCAAACCGTTTAGAGCCTTCAGACGAATCTCTATTCACCGAATTCTTCAAACCGGTTTTCGAAGAGAACTGCATCCAATGCCACGGGAAGGACGACAAAGAAGAAGGCGACATGAACTTCTCAAAGCTCGATAGCCTCGACGACCTTACCAGCGACCTGGAGCGCCTCCAAACGATATTCGACGTGCTGGACTTCGAAGAAATGCCTCCGGAAGAGGAACCGCCCCTCGACAACAAAACCCACGAGCGGATGCTGTCCGAGCTGAAAGCTCTGCTCGATCAAGCCAGGGCTTCGCAAATCACCTTCCCGCAAACCCCGATCCGCCGCATGAATCGGTTTCAGTACAACAACGCCGTCCAAGACCTTTTCGATCTCAATGTAGAAGTATTTCCCCTCCCCGAGCGAATCGCCCGCGAGTATGGCGACTATTTCAATCCCGCTTCGGGAGCTATGCCTGCGACCCTCAAAGCCGGTAGCCGGCCGCTCGGCAAGTCGCAACTCATCGAGAAACGACTCGGAGGCATTGGTCCATTTCCGCAAGACCTTCGCGCCGAGCATGGCTTCGACAATCGCGGGGATCACCTGACCCTTTCGCCCCTGCTCATGGAGTCATTTCTAACCTTGAGTCGCTCCATCGTGGAGAGTCCCGACTTCAACGAAAAGACCTGCGGCATTTGGGAGTCGCTCTTCGCAAAACCTCCTAAAAGCGAAAATCTCGAGACCGTCATCGAAAATCGACTACGCGATTTCCTCACGCGAGCCTTCCGCGGCCCGGTGGATACAGACACGCTCGATCGCTACTCCAAAAACACACTCAGACGTATCCAGTCAGGAGATACCTTCACTCAAGCAATCAAGATCGTCGCTTCAGCCGCCTTAGCCTCGCCGCGTTTCCTATACCTCTACGATCAAGCGGAAAGCGAAACCGAAAAAGACAACTCCGCCGACCTTGCCCTCGCGTCGCGCCTATCGTTTTTCCTCTGGGGGAGCATCCCCGACTCTCGACTCCTAGAGTTGGCCGCTAGCGGAACGCTTGGAGAACCCGAAACGCTGACCCAAGAAGTCGAACGCATGCTGAAAGACGATCGATTGAAACGATTCTGCGACAGTTTCCCCTCACAGTGGCTCCAGCTCGACCGGATTATTTCATCCACTCCCGATCCTGATGATTGGCCTAACTTTTATTACGCAAAATACCGTGGAAGCATGCACATGATGCTAGAGCCGCTCTTGCTCTTCGAAACGATCCTTATCGAGGATCGATCGATCCTGGAACTCATAGACTCGAACTACAGCTACCGAAGCGATTTCCTTAGCTCCTGGTACCAAGACGGTCCACAACCTAAGAGGATGCCGGCGACTACAATTCCTTTCGAACGCGTCACCCTCGACGACCGAAGGCAAGGAGGCATCATCACAACCGCGGCAGTCATGACCATGACTTCAAACGCCACACGCTCGAAGCCCATTACCCGCGGAGCATGGATGTCCGCCGTCATTTTCAACAATCCTCCAGAACCGCCCCCGGCAAACGTTCCGCCACTCCCTGAAGAAAGCGAGGAGATAGACATCAACAAACTCACCTTGCGTGAACGCCTCGATGCGCACCGCAGTAATCAAGACTGCGCTGGATGCCACAGCCGAATCGATCCGCTTGGCTTCGCTCTCGAAAACTACGGCCCTACCGGACTGTGGCGCGACCAGTACGAAAACGGACGCGACGTCGATTCCGAGGGAGTCCTATTTCGCAAGCACCCATTCGACAATATCGTCGAATTCAAAGATGCCATCCTCGCCGAAAAAGACCGATTCACAAAAGCCTTCGCCGGGCACTTGCTCTCATTCGCCCTCGGTCGAGAAATCGAAGCCGCAGATCACTCCGCCCTCGATCATATCACGCAAGAAACCATCGATGACGAATACAGGATTCAAACGCTCATGAAGCAGATAGCGATGAGCGAACCGTTTCTACAGAAACGCAACGCGAACTGATTCAGTCTAGGAAAACGTTCACAATTTAGAGCTTGGATCAGTTTTGAGCAGGATTCGATTAGCACTATCGATCGTATGCGATTTCGATCTAGCATCAGGTATGCTAGCACCCGGTGTGCATTTGTTAGAGCGAACAACTTTAATCCCTCAGCCAATCAAATTGGTTTGGGACTTTTTTAGCGACCCGAGAAACCTGAATGAAATGACTCCCGAGTTTTTAAAATTTGAACTTTCCAAGGGAGGAAACGAACCTATTTTCGAGGGACAAGCAATAGAGTATCGGATACAAATACTCCCAGGCGTAAAGCAACGCTGGTTAACCGAAATCACACACTGCAAGAAGAACGCCTACTTTGTGGATGAGCAGCGCATCGGACCCTATCGTCTATGGCGTCATTTGCATCGTTTCACAGAGACAAGCCAAGGCGTTGCCATGATAGACCAAGTCCACTATGTTATGCCATTCGGCCCCCTGGGAGCGCTCGCCAGGAGCTTGTTCGTAAAACGCAGATTGGATACTATTTTCAATTTCCGCAGCGACTATTTGCAGAGAAAGTTCGGAGCCGAACCACTGGAGGATATTGAGAAATCGGTTGCCTAGGAATCAAAATTTAGAGATATCATGCATATGAAAGTGAGTTTCGACAGAGAAGATCGCAAAGCATTGGTGGGATCCTTGCTAGTGCTTCTCTTGGGAGTTGGCTTCGCATTCGCCGGTAGCGACGGAGCCTTGTTTCACGACGGAAAAGCTCACCCTTTTGCACTATGCGTGGGGCTCGCTTTTCTGATCCAATGGATTGTCTTTGTACCTTCGTTTTGGAGACAAACGGAAAAATTCTTCGACCTGACCGGAAGCCTAACCTACCTTTCAGTAGCAGGGCTTGGACTATCGCTTACTCCGAAAATTGACGCCCGATCCTTGCTCTTGTTCTCAATGATTTCGATTTGGGCGATTCGTTTGGGCTGGTTCCTGTTTCACAGAATCCACAAGACGGGTAAGGATGGACGGTTCGATGCGCTCAAACCTTCTCTATTCCGATTTCTGGGAGCTTGGACTCTGCAAGGACTCTGGGTTGTTTTCACGCTGGCAGCTGCTTTGGCCGCAATCGTGTCAACGAAACCGATGGAGCTGGGGCTATTCGCTCTGACAGGAAGCGCTATTTGGCTCTTGGGGTTTTCGATCGAGGCAATCGCGGATCAACAGAAACGCACATTTTCCGGAGACTCGAAAAATCGCGGGAAATTCATTCAAACAGGACTTTGGTCGATATCTCGTCACCCGAACTATCTTGGTGAAATCATGCTGTGGATTGGCGTGGCGGTAATCGCGTTTCCCGTTTTAGTCGGGTGGCAGTGGCTAACTCTGACCTCGCCCTTCTTCGTAGCCTTATTGCTGATACGCGTCAGCGGAATTCCGCTGCTCGAAAAAAGAGCAGACGGCAAATGGGGGGGTCAAGAAGACTATGAGGCTTACAAGCTTAAAACCCCCATCCTCCTACCGTGGGTGGGCCGTATTTGAGCGGAAGTTCCTTGTAGATTAGAGCGTGCCATTGAACTCCAAGCACACCCTTTGCACTAGATTTGAGCAGTTTTCATATGAATCGCTTCAACGATGTTCTGTTGTAGCGGTTTCAGTATTCGTCTATCTTTATGCAAACGGATATTTGTATCCATACTAAATATGAAGTCTCTCATCTCTAAGATACTCTTGTTTATAGGAATCGCTGCCTTAGTCGGCTGCAAAGACAAAGCCCCCAACCAGGAGCTCGAGGAATGGGTCGAGCTCGAGCGATTTATGGGTACTTGGTATGTTCATGGGTACACGCCAACCTTCATGGACAAGGACCCGTTTGGAGCGACCGAAACCTATAAGCTCAATAACTCAGGCAAGATCGAAACCACTTATCGCTACAATGTTGGCGATTCAAATGGCAAGGAGAAGGTCTTAAGGCCCATAGGCTGGGTTTTCGATGAGACAAACAATGCCGAGTGGAGGATGCGATTCTTCGGCGTTCTGACCTCTCCTTACTACATTCTGCATGTTGACGACGTCTATCAGCACACAGTCGTAGGACATCCCGGCAAAAAGATGTCTTGGATAATGTCGCGCTCACCGGAGATCGATGAACAGGTTTATGAATCGCTCTTGAATGAGCTTCGAGAAAGAGAATACGATCTGGAAGCGATTGAGCGAATGGCACACTAGTCCCCAATACTCTTTCCAACCTGGACCAAATTAACTGAACAACCTTTGAACACCTTAAGGTTATGAACTATTTCTAATATTGTTTAACTAATCAAATAGCTGTGCGTAAGTTGTTCCATAGAGATTCAAAACTATGGCAGAACAAAATACATCTGATAATCCCAAAGCGTACTTCGAGGTTAGCGCCGTATCGAAAATAACGGGACTTTCTCCAAACACACTTCGCACTTGGGAACGACGCGAATTCATTCGATCGGAAAGCCGTTCGGAAAGTGGGCGTCGTCGCTACTCGCAAGTACAGGTCGAAATGCTGGCTTTGATGAAAAAGCTGACGGACCTGGGCGACTCGATAAGCGCTTTATCGAAGTTAAATTTGCAAGACCTCCGCTCGCGCTTGCTTGAATACCAGGCGAAAAATACAGAAGCCGCATCGACTGGCAATGGGGAGATTCTCATATCGACCGTGGGAGACAATATCGAGCATTGGCTTTCTTCACTACCAAGTCGATTCCGCGTTGTTCGCTCCGATTCGGAAAACGTGGACATGGTCGCAATAGACTTGAGCGTATCGGATATCGAGTGCCGACGGCGCGTGACCCTAGCGCGTCACGGTAACCCCGGTATTCCGATCGTTTTGATTTATGACTACGCTCCTAAAAATTTGATCAAAGGATTTTCGAACGAGGGCTTTTTTCTCATTCGAGTGCCGTGCTCGCCTGAACTGTTCGAGCATTATATCTGCGCGGCCTTGGCAAGGTCTTCTCACCAAAGCGCGCCTGAGCTCGGGGAAGCCCAATCGAGAAATAGGTACGCAGACCGTGTGTTTACCGACAAGCAATTGACCACGATTGCCTCTTCCAATTCTAATATTAAGTGCGAATGCCCGCACCATATCTCTGCTCTCGTAGCAAGCTTGGTCTCTTTCGAAAACTACTGCAACCGATGCGAAGACGAATCTCCCCTGGATGCGGAAATACATGCTCACCTAGGCAAGGAAATTGCTTCGGCTAGATCGATAGTGGAGCAAGCGCTTCTCTATCTATGCGAGCGAGACAATTTAAAAATCCCAAATACTTGAAATCCCGTGAAGCCTAGTCTAGCAATAATCGGGAGTGGCATAGCCGGCATGGGGGCCGCGTACTATCTAAGAGAGTCGTTCGATCTGAAAATGTTCGAGAAAAACGACTACATTGGCGGTCATACAAATACCGTTTTCATTGAGCAGAACTCAAAATCTCTGCCCGTGGATACTGGATTCATGGTCTTCAATGCTGAAACATACCCGAACCTTTGCGCGCTCTTCGACGAATTAGGCGTAGAATCCTATCCCACCTCGATGTCCTTCGGAGTGCGTAGAGATAGCTTGAATACAAGTTTTGCTTGCACAAATCTTTCGTCCTTCTTCGCCCAGAAGCGTCGATTCCTATCTTTCCGACATTGGGGCTTCCTATTCGGCATAAAGTCCTTTTTTGAAAAGGCTCATCATTTCTTGGACGAAAGCGAGAGCTCGAACCCTTCGCTTAGGGAATTCGCGGATACGCATGCCATTAACGATGAAGTCATCGAAAACTTCCTAGTACCGATGGCAGCGTCCATTTGGTCTACTCAGCCAGAGGCCATCATGGACTACCCGGCTCGAACCCTTCTAACATTCATGCGAAACCATCGAATGCTTGGGTACGGAGTTCAATTTCAATGGAGGACCGTCAAAGGAGGCAGTGAACAATACAAGCAAAAGCTCCTCGCCACCTTGCCTTGCAAGGTGAAAACAGAGCGACCTGTCGTAGGCTTGTCTCGCGATGGCGAGGGAGTACTCGTCAGGGATTCCCACGGTAAAACGGAAAAATTCGATTACGCGATTGTCGCCACCCACGCGGATCAGGCTCTAGAGCTCTTGGAGAATCCTTCTGAAAACGAACAAAACCTGCTCGGGGCTTTCGGCTACAACCGAAACAAGGTCATTCTTCACTCGGATGAATCAGTAATGCCCAGAGAGCGTGCGGCATGGGCATCATGGAACTTCAAATATTCGGATGCCGATAAAATTCCGCATTCGTCGATTCATTACTGGATGAACAATTTGCAGCAGATAGATGATGATCGAAACTATTTCGTAAGCGTCGATTACAAAGGCAAAATCGAAAACACCCAAGTACATCGAGAACTCGCATACGAGCATCCCCTTTATGATAAAAGAGCGATCGATGCGCAGTCTCGCTTAGGAACGTTAAACGAGTCCGGGCCAATATACTATTGCGGCAGCTATTTCCGCTACGGGTTCCATGAGGATGCCCTGAGCTCCGCGATCGATGTCGTGAAGTCCGTCAAACGAGAAAGCGTAGGGGCAATATGAATTCATGCCTCTACAGGTGCGATGTGCGCCACAAGCGCCTTTCGCCGAAACAGCATACCTTCAAATACCGGGTATTTATGTTTCTCTTGGATATCGATGAAGTCGATGATATTTGTAGTGAAAATCCACTGATTTCTCGCAATTCAACCGGCCTTTACGAATTCCGCGATTCGGACCACTATCAAGAAGAAGGCAAGAATTTGCGCGAAAGCATAGAGAGCTATCTTTACGAACAAGGCATAGAGAAACCAATTGGAAAAATTCGCATAGTCACGAACCTGCGTTTCTTCGGGCACGTCTTCAACCCGGTGTCCTTCTATTTCATTGAGTCGACAGATGGGAACCCCTTAGGGGCGATAGCCGAGGTAGGAAATACCTTCAAAGAGCAAAAACTGTTCTTTTTATCAGTCGGAACTTTTGATCGTGGAGCATACCGATCAAACCAGAAAAAGAATTTCTACGTTTCGCCGTTCAGCGATTTAGATACACTGTTTCGTTTCGCGTTGAAGGAGCCGGGCGAGAAATTAGCGATATCGATCAACGAACAACAGCATGGAGCCATTTACTTTCAAAGTTTACTTTCAGGTCAGAGGGAACGCCTAACGAAAACTTCGTTAATCGGAGAAACAATTCGATTTCCTTTCCTAACCCTGAAGGTCGTTCTGGGCATCCATTGGCAGGCTCTACGTCTTTTCCTCAAGGGCGTTCGACACCGCAAGAAGTCTGATCACCCGGAACTTCAAACTGGCATTCGGACGCGCTTTACGGACGCCGATCATCCCGCGCGCTAACAATCATGAAAACATTCTTCAAAGATCTCGTAACAACACACCTGCGTCGTGGCACGCATGGTTCATTTTCACTTTTCAGCAACGGAAAGCAAGAGGTTACCCTATTCGACCCTATCTCAGATTTAGTGGCAGATATGAATGTTCACGACGAAAAGGCGTTCAAAGCAATGGCCCTGGGTTCGGACATCGGTCTAGGCGACTCATATGCTGAAGGACAATGGGACTCCGAGGACCTTACTTCTCTCCTGCAGTGGTTTGTTCGCAACAATCATGAAATTACGCCAAAACGTCTTGGGTGGTTGAATACGCCCCTGAAAGCTGGCCTAAACCTAGCTCGAAAAGCGCAGCATTTCGGGAGACGCAACAATCGTGAGAATTCCAAGAAAAACATTCATGAACATTATGACCTTGGAAATGATTTTTTCAGCGAATTCTTGGATGAGTCAATGACCTATTCTTCCGCCTTTTTCGCGTATGAAGGCCAAAAACTATCGGACGCTCAAGAGGAGAAATATCGAAGGATGTGCGAAAAGCTAGATCTGAAGAAGAGCGATAGCCTACTGGAAATCGGATGCGGCTGGGGTGGTTTCGCTATTTTCGCTGCCGAAAACTATGGGTGCCATGTTACCGCAACTACCATTTCCCAGGAGCAGTTTATCGAGGCTACCCGTCGAATAAAATCGCGCGGCTTGCAGGAGCGTATTGAAATCGCGCTTACTGATTACCGTGACCTCACTGGCGAGTACGACAAGATCGCCTCTATCGAAATGCTCGAAGCGGTTGGCCACTCGTTTCTTCAAACCTATTTTGCAGCAGTCAATCGCCTCCTTTTCCCTGGTGGCCTAGCATGTGTCCAAGTGATCACTTGTCCGAGTCCCTTTTATGCCGACTACCTAAAGAACGCGGATTACATTCAACGTCGAATTTTCCCAGGCTCGAACTTGCCGTCAAACCAAGCCCTACTCGATGCTAGCACAGCGGGAGGCTCCCTAGAGGTGCTCCACCTGGAAAGCTTCGGTTTACACTACGCCGAGACCTTAAAGCGATGGCGTCTGAAATTCGAAGAAAATTGGCCTAAAATCAGCAAGCAAGGCTTTGACGAAACCTTCTTCAGGAAATGGAGGTTTTACCTTTGTTACTGCGAAGCAGGATTTCGAGAACGGCATGTGAATGTTTCCCAGCTGGTATTCGCTCGACCAGACGAACGTGGATACGTTTTCGAGCAATCTCGCTACGCTACTCCCCAAATGGAAAACGAAGATCAGCGCTTGGCGTTCGTTCGATAAGAAGCCATCATAAATCGCAATAAACAATCAACAAGAACTAACCCTTATGAATACAGTATCTTTAGCAGAAAACGGAGTCTTGCCCTATTGGCTTATTAGAAAAGGAATTCGTTCACGGCTGGGAAAGAAGCTTCGCTCGGAATCTTCCAAAGGAGAGAATACGCATCAGGCTTTCAAGGAATCGCTCAGAGAAAGCGATATAGCGACGGATACCGAAAAGGCGAACGAGCAACACTACGAACTGCCGGCGGCCTTCTTTCAGCGAATCCTAGGACCGCATCTCAAGTACAGTAGCGCCTATTGGCCGGAGGGGTGCGAAAATTTAGCCGATGCAGAACGCGCTTCACTTGAGCAAGTAGCGGAGCGCGCGCAACTGGAGGATGGTCAAAGTGTATTAGACATGGGTTGCGGATGGGGCTCGTTCTCGATCTGGGCGGCGGAAAAACATAGAAGCTCCCAATTTCTGGCTGTCTCCAATTCGAACACGCAGCGTGAGTTCATTGAGGAGCAAGCCCAGTCCCGCGGCATTCTAAACCTGAAGGTAGTGACCTGTGACATTAACGAATTTCAGCCGGGCAAGTCGTTCGACCGAATCGTTTCGATAGAAATGCTGGAACACGCTCGCAACTACGACCAGTTATTCGAGCGCGTTGCGAGTTGGCTGGAACCGGAAGGCAAGTTTTTCGCCCATGTCTTTTCACATCGAAAGTATTCGTATCCCTACGAGAGCGATGATCCTTCGGAATGGATGGCTCGCTATTTCTTCACAGGCGGGATCATGCCGGGACATGGTCTGCTGCCAAGCTTCAACAGAAGCCTGTCCACTATCGACTCTTGGCAACTAAGCGGTGAGCACTACTGCAAGACCGCGGAAGCATGGTTGGAGAATTTCGATAATAACGCGGACGAAATCCGGGAAGTATTCGTAGAATGCTATGGACCTGAAATGGCGAAAACATGGATGTGGCGATGGCGTCTATTTATATTGGCATGCGCTGAATTGTTTGGATACAAGTCGGGAGCTGAATGGGGCGTTTCCCATTATCTGTTCAGTCGGAAAGAAGCATAGCTTAGTATTGGATCAGCCCTATGTTTTTCATATTATCGTTTCTTTTGATTCACTGGTATTTGAGCGTTTTCGCTCAAAGCTTTTTTCTGCATCGATATATGGCGCACCGGATGTTTCGTATGAATGCGTTTTGGGAGAAGTTTTTTTACTTCTTCACCTTTGTAACGCAGGGCTCCTCTTTCCTTCATCCGAAGGCTTACGCCCAGTTACACTTGGAGCACCACAAACACAGCGATACCGAGGAAGATCCTCATTCTCCGCTTTTTTTCCGAGACGTGATTGCCATGATGGTCAATACTGCGAAAGTGTATACGGAATTTCGAATGGGGAATCGAAAATCCGGATCAACTTACATTGAAAACCTACCGACCTGGAAGGTCTTAGACACTTTTGCAAACTCCTTTCTATCGCGGATTTCTTTCTGCGCCCTCTACACATGGGCATATGTGGTCTTTGCACCATCATGGCATTGGTTTTTACTTTTGCCCATCCATTTCCTAATGGGTCCTATTCATGGAGCTTTTGTGAATTGGTGTGGTCACAAGTACGGGTATCGAAATCACAATACAGCCGATAAATCTCGCAATACTTTTGCCTGGGACCTGCTTTTTGTGGGCGAGACCTTTCAAAATAATCACCACAGGTATCCCAATCGAGCCAACTTTGCGAATCGCTGGTTCGAACTCGACATATCGTATCCGCTTATATGGATACTAAATAAGCTAAGGGTACTTCGTCTCAATAACGCACCTTAGAAAGGACCTCATATAAAGGACCGATATTTCATTGTCCCCCAGAGATTCGCTTCGAATTGAGAACATTCAATAGCCATCTGCCCGATGCTAATTTCCAATAGCAAAACGGACTGGCTAAAAAGCGAAATCGACAGGCCTTAGTCTCTGAGCGTCGAAGTGACAAACGGAGGTTAGCGCGGAGGGCTGACCCTTTTGGGGCCCCTTGGTCTTGCATACCGCTTTGCTTCTCCTACAATTGCTGCTCAGCCGCAATTAGTTGTTTCTTCAGTTTGCCGTAATCCACGTCCTGGACGGAGACTTCGTCGTCGATGGCAATCGCAGCGGCCATTCCGGCACTCTGCCCGAGGATCATGAACACCGGTTCCATCCGTATCGAACCGTAGGCCACATGCGAGGAGGACAGACACACCGGCACCAACAGGTTGGAGCACTCCTCCTTCTTCGGCACGATGGCACGGTAGGAGACCGGAAAGGGCTTGGGGCAAGAGTGGCCGAACCCGCCTTCGTTGCGAACAGTCGTCGAGCCATTTTCTTCAACCACCACGCGCTGACAAAAATGCGAATCCATCGGGTAGGAGGCCAGACCGATCGAGTCCGAGGCCCTGCGCCTCGATTCACAGTCCGTTTGGTTCATGACGTAGGCGGAGACCATGCGTCGCCCCTCGCGGACGTAGAGTTGGTGAGGCCAGAACCCGGTCTCCCGGAACTCGTTCGGGTCGAGCCCGAATCGATTAACCCGTTCCTGCAGTTCCTTGGGCACCTTCGGTTCATTGGCCAGGAAATAGAGCTGTCCCTGCTGATAGTTCACGTGGTCCTGAAAGATGCGCTCCCGCACTTCATACAGTTCGTGCAGAGGCACTGGCAGTCCGCGACGTGGCGGCGGAAGCTCTGCAAAGGACCCTGGTTGGTAGGTGCCATCCGGCCACTTGTAATTGCCACCCACGTAGTCGGATGAGAAACTTCCCGCGTTGTTGCTGTCACCGTTGCGCATCTGCACCGGACCATCGGTCATGGGTGCAGTGGTGTAGTTGAGCGTCCATTGAATTCCGGCCTCGGCCGTGAGGAAGCGTGCGAGGAGGGCGTAGCGACCAGGATCGTATCCGTCCGGCTTGGGGAACGGGATCCTTCCCTCCTGGTTGGAGAGGTGCATGCGGAAGTTGTAGGCCTGCACCTTGAAGTCTCCATGACCGGGCTTCCCGGACGGCTCCGCATTGATCTCCGGCAGCAATCCCGAGTCCTGAGCGCCCGGTTTCACATAGGGGCTGATGGGCAGTCGGCAGAACTGGTAGACATCCTTCCACGAGACCTCCTGCCACTGACCACCCAGTGACTCACCATAAGCCGACGCGGGTTCCCGGCCGACGCGGTAGGAAACATTCGCCGCCGCCATAAGGTCGCCCTCGTAGGTGGCGTCGATGAACATGGCCGCGGCAATGGTCTCGCCCGTTTCCATGGTGATCGAGATCACGCTGCCGCCCTTGCGCTCGACGGAGGCGAGAGAGCGGTCGAGAAGGACAGAGACACCAGCCTCGTCCAACATTTTGCGGTAAAGCGCCTCGGCCTTGAACGGGCTAAAGTCCTTGATCTTCCCGATCCGGTCATAAAACTCAATAGCCATCCCACCGATGGCCGCCTGATTGCCAATATCCGTGGCGGTCAACCCGCCCGAGGTCAGCCCACCCACGTGGCGATTGAAGGAGAGCAAGACGACTTTCTTCCCCCGACGCGCAGCCTGGATCGCGGCCGTCACCCCAGCCGGTGTCCCGCCATAGACCGCGACCTCGCAAGTGAGCAGCTTAGACGTCCAGGCCTCGACCTGACGATAGTAATGGAGGTCGCCAGCGTGCGTCACGGTGCAAACGCTGGAGATAATTAATCCCATAAATAGTAGAAGTCCTCGATATCTCATGTGTTCTCGTTTGCTAACGTCAAAGTGTTGCGATGGGCGCGCTAGTGCACATTGCGACCACTGCTTTATTGTTCCGTATTCAATCTATTGTATTGGCGAAAGTGAACTCCTTTGGTTTGAGAAATATTCTTTTGTAACCAGAAACGAGAATTGAGATACCATACGCTAAAAGCGTAAAGCACAACAATAGCTCTCCCAAGGTCACGAACCATCCGTACCTACTTTCAAACAGACTCTTGTACGTTAAATAGAACCCACCGACAAAAAGCAAAGGAAGCACGCCCCGGCACCGACTAGGTATTCCCTTTTGATTCCAGTTCGAGATTCCCCTTGGAGTCGCAACTCATTCTCATAATGACTGTAGCACTCCCCTGAGGCAGAGGGAATATAACTTTGAGGCAGTGCTCGCCAGATGGTATCCGGCAATGCGTATAGATTCCGGAATAGACTACTTCATCGGTTTTCTTGAGGCGTCGATACCAAACACGATAGACTGTTTTTTCATTATCATCCACCAAACTAATGATTTCGCTTTTAATCCCTAAAGCAGTATCCAGAGAATTCTGAGGTAAGTTTAGCTGCTGGTTGAAGTTGAAAAAAGAGGAACCTCCTGGGAGCCGAAAGATCGTCCGCGGGGGATCATTGAGAGCAACAGCTTTTCGTGATCAAATAGACATCTTAACCATATTAGCATCAAGCTATTAGTTAGTGAAAACACTGACTACCAATTGCAGAGGACGCTTCGAGTCCATCGAAGTTGAAAAACGGCGATGACCTCCTTTTTCGCAGAAAACACACCGGTCATTTTTCGACGCACTGGACCGCAATGGAAATAGGTTGATAGCAGGCAATGAAACGGAGGCAACGGTACCGCGCTAATTCATAAAACCGGACATCACACCCCTTTGCGCGGATCCACCAAGAGACTGTTCAATCAGTCCAATTACTTCGAGCAGATCAACTGTCGAGTGGGTCGGCGACCCGCCGATTACGATGAGATGTCGCCTCAGCGAGACGACTTACAAAACCGAACTTTTCAGAATTAACCGTATTAGGTTTTCAATTGTGGTGTTCCTTTCGATTTATTTGGCAGTCTCCAAGAGAATCCCGAATCTATAGCCCAAATACTGTCCAAAACCCGTTTTCGGGTAATAATACAAACGATAGGTCTGGAAATCGCTCATTTTTCGGCTGATTTTCGACCCCTTTTATCCCAAGCTCGCATATCCCTCTTTTTTCCAGTCCACTTTTTCCCAATTCTCGCTGACCCATGCGTCTCCCCGAAAACGACCCTTCTTCAAACCAATCGCCCGAAGCGGAACCGCACTCGCAATCAAAGCCTTCCCCGAATAAAGGAAGTGCTCGCGGCCTCGCTATCGCAATTCGGATCGTACCGCCGCTGCTTATATTGGCAATCGGTTGGTTCGGCTACGTCACCCTCTCCATCGAACCGGAGGAGACCAAAAGGGCGAAAGGGAAACCGCGCCCTATCAAAACCCAAGTGGTCGAGCTCGTCGCCCAGGATTACGAAACCAAGATCATAACCCAAGGGAACGTGCGTCCTCACGATCAAATCATCCTAAATTCAGAAGTAACCGGAAAGGTCGTCCGCATCAGCGCCAACTTCGAGGACGGGGCCTTCTTCAATAAGGGGGAAATTCTAGTCGAACTAGACACAGCGGATTTCGAAGCGGCTGTCGCCAATGCCGAAGCTCAAGTGGCCCGCAATACCTCGGGATACGCCCTGGAAAAGGCCGAGTCGGATCAGGCGCGTACGAATTGGGAAAAGCTAAGCCCGGACTTGAATGAAGACCCCGACCCCCTCGTACTGCGCCTTCCTCAACTGAAACAGGCCGAGGCCGATGTGAAATCGGCAAACGCGCAACTCGGCCGCGCCCAACGCAATTTGGAACGCACACGAATCCGGGCGCCTTTCGACGGACGCGTTCGCCAGCGCGTCGTAGGCTTGGGACAAGCGATTCGCACCAACTCCCCGTTGGGCACGATTTTCGCATCAGACTATGCGGAAGTTCGCCTTCCCATTTCCGACAAAGACCTACCCCTGCTCGACCTACCGGAAAGAGTCGGAGACCCTCCAGTAGAAGTGGTGCTGAGAGACACTCTCAACCTCGCCAATGAAATCGTCTGGAAAGCGCAGATCATTCGCACCGAAGGCACGCTCGACGCCGGATCGCTCGAACTATTCGCTATCGCCAAAGTGGACGATCCTTTTGGGATAAAATCCGGGAAACCCCCTTTGCGAATCGGACAACCCGTAACCGCATCCGTCTCAGGAAAGGTACTACAAAACGTCATGGTATTGCCGAGGCTTGGCGTAAAGCGACTGAACCAAATCTACATCGTCGACCCGCAAGATCTAACGCTTCACAACCGAACCATCGAAGCCGTCTGGGCCGACGAACACAACGTGCTCATTCGCGATCCTCAAATCGCGGACGGATCTCTCCTAGCAACCACCAGGCTCTCCTATGCGCCAGAAGGCGCTACCGTCGAAATTCTTCCAGACCTCGATCCTGACTCTCTGGCAAAACTCCCTCAAAGGGACCCCAAAGCGGGTAAGCCTGAAAAAAGCCTCGGCAAAGGCGGCGGCAAAAAATCGGGAGGCATATAACCGATGATTCGCTGGTTCACGAAAAACGGTATCGCCGCCAACTTCCTCATGATTGGCGTCTTGCTTGCGGGCTTGTATACGGCCTTTTTCAAAATTCCTTTGGAGGTAACGCCTGCCCTAAGCTGGAATCTGGTAATGATGGATATGCGTTACCGAGGCGGCACCGCCAAGGACATAGAAAAGGCTATATTAATCCCGGTGGAGGCAGCGCTGGAAAGCGTGCAAGGCATCGATAAACTCAATGCCGACGGCAGCAACGGCCGGGCGCGCTTCTATATACGAGCCAAAGATGGCGTAGACCTTCGAGGATTGATGGACGACGTAAAAGCCCAGGTCGACACCATCAATACCTTTCCCAGAGAAACCGAACCTCCGCGTATCTTCATTCCTGAATCCGCTAATTCCCGAGAAGTGCTCACCGTTGCGATTTCGGGAAACCTGAGCGACCACGATCTCCTTAAAGCCTCTCGCCAGGTAATGGACGATCTATTGGAAATCCCCGGCATCAGCCGAACCCGTATCCAAGGAGACCGAGCCAGAGAAATATCCATCGAGGCCGACGAAACGCTCCTCAGATCCTACAACCTCACGTTCCAACAAATCGCCGATGCGATCCGTCGCAGTTCCGTCGATATGCCTGCCGGTACCATTCGAACTGAAAGCGGCAGATTAACCGTCCGGACGAAAGGACAGGCGTATACAGTGGAAGATTTTTCAAAGATCTCTATTCGCTCGGCCAATGGAGCCGACGTTCTGATTGGCGAAGTGGCTACCGTCATCGACGGTTTCGAAGGCGGAACGAAGTACGTCGAGTTCAACGACAAACCCGCGCTCTACGTGGAGGTGATGCGAGTCGGGCAGGAAAGCGCCATCGATATCTCGGATAAGGTACGCGATTATGTGGCCAATGCCCACACCCGATTCCCGGACGGAGTAGAACTTGATATCTGGAAGGACGAGTCTGAGAGTATCCGAGGACGCCTGGATACGCTGGTTAGTTCATTGTTCCAAGGAGGCATTTTAGTATTAATCATATTGGGCGTCTTCTTGCGACCCAAGGTAGCGTTCTGGGTCGTGCTAGGAATTCCCGTTTCATTTGCGGGAGGGATTTTACTGATGCCGTTTTTTGGGGTCACCGCCAACATCATGAGCCTCTTCGGCTACATTTTGGTTCTGGGAGTCGTAGTCGATGACGCGATCATCACGGGAGAGAATGTCTACGCTCGACTCAAAACAGGCATGGATCCAACCGAAGCCAGTATCCTGGGAACCAAAGAAGTTGCAGTGCCGGTAACATTCGGAGTGATCACCACCATAGTCGCCTTCCTGCCTTTGCTCTACTTCGATGGCGTTTGGGGTGACTTTGCAAAACAAATTCCGCCAGTGGTGGCTCCCGTTCTGCTTTTCTCGCTGCTCGAATCCAAACTGATTCTTCCCGCTCACTTGAAGCACATTCGCATCAAGCCGAGCACGAACGTTTTCTCCCGCTTCCAAACAAGCATCGCCAATGGCCTGGAGCGCTTCGTGACGACGGTGTATCAGCCTTCCCTCAAATTCGCCGTGTCACACCGTTTGTCAGTCCTCGCGCTTTTCACGACCATGGGGTTGCTTATGGCTGGCTATTGCATGGGTGGTCGCATGGGCTTTCAGTCATTCCCTACGGTTGATACATCTCGTCTGACAGCCATCTTCGCCATGTCGGGCGATACCCCCTTAGAGATCACCGACCTATACATTCGTAGAATCGCGGACGCCGTCGATCAATTGAAGGAAGAGTTTGTCGACCCTGGCACAGGCGAACCACTGGTCCGCAATATATCCCTGGTATCGGGAGCCAAGTATCCGGGAAAAGGGTACAGTTCAGCGCAAGGCTTCGTCCAAGTAGAAGTCATCCCCCCCGAAAGTCGCAGCGAACCCGGGCCCCGCAACAGCGTGATAGCCAAGCGTTGGGCGGAAATAATCGGCCCCATACCGGAGGCCAGAATATTTCGAGTGTATTCGGAATCTTCTCTAAAACAGGGCGGCGAGTACAACGAAGAATATTTACACCTCGAACTACGCGGACCGAGTTCGCAGGAAAAGGCCGACGTGGCTGGAAAGATCCGTGACTTGCTCAGGGATTTCGAAGGCATCAGCACCGCCTGGGCGGATATAAATTTAAGAGCAGAGGAACTTGTGGTTTCACTAAAGCCACGCGCCATCGAGCTGGGACTGACTCAGCAATTGCTGGCCCGGCAAATCAGGCAGGCTTTCTATGGGGAACAAGCCCAGCGCGTGCTAGACGATGCCGACGACATTCGGGTCATGGTTCGCTTGCCCGATGCAAAACGCGAATCCCTATACACTTTCGAGCGTATCAAAATTCGAACGCCTCGAGGCGCAGATGTCCCCCTCACGACCGTCGCCAACATCGCGTTTACGACGGCTCCGACATTCGTGGAACGAAACGACCGGGCCGAAGTCATTCGCATTGGAGCTCAACCAATAGACGAAACCGTGGATATCATCGGTATATCGAAAGAACTTACGCCGCAAATCCAGGAGCTTTGCGACGAGGTCGAAGGCATTTCCTATCAATGGATGGGCTACGTCGCCGAGGCAAAGGACTCCAAACGCCGCACCATCATTGGATCGCTAGCGCTTGTTTTCGTTCTGTATGCCCTATTAGCCATTCCGTTCAAGTCGATGGTCCAACCTTTCTTCGTTTTGATTGCCCTGCCCTTCGGGATCATCGGAGCGCTATTGGGTCACTTGATTATGGGGCTGACCCCGTCATACCTCTCGATCTTCGGCATGCTCGCTCTGGCTGGAGTCGTGGTAAACGATTCGCTGGTCTTGGTGGACTACATCAATCAACGAACCCGCGAAGGCATGACTCTTCTACAGGCCTGCATCGAAGCCGGCGGCAAACGCTTTCGCCCCATCATGCTGACTTCTGTAACCACTTTCGTAGGACTTCTTCCATTGATGCTAGAAACTTCGCTACAGGCCCAGTTTTTGATTCCGATGGCCGTGTCCCTAGGTTTTGGCGTAGTCTTCGCAACCGCGATTACACTCTACCTGATACCATGCGCTCTCCTTGTATCCGAAGATTGCAGTCGCGTATTGAACGCCATTCGCCATTGGTATTTTCAACCATTTCGAAATCCAAGTGCAGGAGCCCCGACTAGCCGAGACAATCCCGACGAGCAAACCACGGGATAAACGCGGTCCTGCAATTTACGACCCTTCCAAAATCAAACAGAAAGCATTCACCATTGCTACGCCATCTCCGCTTCGCTCCGTCACCATTCCAATGCCCCCTCTTTCAAGACGATCTTTTCTCCGCGGAGCCGGAGGAGCCCTTCTTTCCCTACCTTGGCTGGAAAGCATAGCTAAAGCGGTCCCTCAGAAAAGCCCGACTCAACGACTCGCATTCTTCTACACTCCAATCGGAGTCGTACGCCGAGGGTTCTTTCCCGGAGAAGCCGACGCGATTGTCCCAGCGGGAAACCAAAACGGCCGCATGAAATCGGATTTCGTTCCGAGTATCGCGCCAGGCTTTCACAAACTTGAATTAACGCCGACCTTAAGCCCGCTGGAATCAGTCAAAGACAAAGTAACTTTGATCACCGGCTTGGATCGCAAATTCCAAAACGGAACCGATGTCCACGCCCAATGCGCTTCCTGCTTCCTAAGTAGCGCTGCCCCGTTTTCGATCGAATCTTCCGCTTGGCCCCTAGACCGTTCGCTTGACCATATCGTCGGCGACCATGTCGGCATCGACACGCCCTTTCGAACGCTCGAGTTCGGCTGCAATAGTCACCAAGACAACAAGGAGTCGATCTACTTCGACAACATCTCTTGGTACGGCACCGGCCATGTAGCCCCTTCCATTCGCGATCCGCGAAAAATCTACAATCGTCTTTTCGGAACTCAAGAGATCGACAATTTCCGAGACATCACCGATCTCGTGCTCGAAGATGCTCGTTCCTTGAATCGAAATCTTGGATACGAGGACAAACAAAAATTTACCGAGTACTTCGATTCGATCCGGACCATTGAAGAACAGATGGCCAAACTCGATAACATGAGAGGCGAGTTGGACAAAGCCCCCATGCCCGAGCCAACCGCCGCCTATCTTCCACGCGGCGAATACATCCGCCTCATGGGGGACTTAATGGTGGTCGCTTTGCAAACCGGCTTAACGCGCGTTGCCACATTCATGGTCGGACCCGAACGTTGGAATACGCCCTTCACCTTCGAAGGTCTATTCGACAAGCCTCGAAGCCATCATCTAATGTCGCACAATCAAACCGAATACGTGAACGATCTCTTGAGCCTCGATCGATTCCACATGGACCAATACGCTTACTTGATCCAGAAGATGGATCAGATCGTCGAGTCAGACGGAACCACCCTGCTGGACAATACGCTCTTCACCTACGGCTCCGGTCTGGGCGACGGCTCAACCCATCAATACAACGATCTCCCAATCATCGTAGCCGGATCCGGCAGAGGAGCCCTGAAGACAGGTCAACATTACCATTGCCCCGAAGCCACACCGCTAGCCAATCTTTGGCTAACTCAGGCCAAGATGATGGGCCTCACCCTCGATCGATTCGCCGACAGCACAGGACTGCTTCCCCAATTGCAGAGCTAATGAAACGGAATCGAACTTCCCCGGCCAACAAACCAAGTATTCTCGTTTTCCTGGGAATCTTTTCAGCTACCGTATTTGGAGCGCTGTCGCAACCCGCTCATGCGGTCGAGCCCCTGGCCAATGCGCATGCCCACAACGACTACGAACATGAGCGTCCATTGCTCGACGCCCTTGCCCAAGGATTCACCAGCGTCGAGGCGGATGTCCATCTGATCGGAAAGGAATTGCTGGTCGCTCACGACGCGCGAGACGTTCAAGCTGATAATACTCTGCAATCGCTCTACCTCAATCCATTGCGAGATATCATACGCCAAAATCGCGGAAGCGTATTTCCAGAAGACTCGGGGTTCACGTTATTCATAGATATCAAGACCGATGGAGAAGCGACCTACCAGGCCATCGAGAATGCCCTTAAGCATTATAAAGAGATCCTAACATCCTTCACTCGCGAAACGACCGTGAGCGGCGCAGTAACCGTCATCATCTCCGGAAATCGTCCACTAAAAACGATGGAGGGCCAGAGCATTCGCTACGCAGCCTACGATGGCCGACTTACAGATTTGGATACAGAGACAAACCACAACTTCATCCCCATCATAAGCGACAATTGGAAGAACATTTTCAACTGGAAAGGCAACGGCGACATGCCGCCAAACGAACGCGCTAAATTGATCGAAATCGTAACCAAAGCTCATGCCAACAATCAACGAGTGCGTCTATGGGCAACTCCCGACAAAGCCTCTGCCGAACGTGACGCAGTTTGGCTCGAATTACTCCAAGCGGGAGTCGATTTAATCAACACTGACGACTTAGCTGGCTTAAATAGTTTCCTTATTGAAAATAATCCGTAGGGGCTCGTAATGCCCAACGAGCTTCTCGAAAAAGATCGCTGCAGGAGAATTTCCGATAGACTTGGCTACCCAATAGCCTGACAAACGATCCATCCCGGGGCAATTCCCGAGGTATTCAAAAGGTAGCGACCGATCTTCCCGCTCAGCGCATTGGCGTCAACTTAACTCTATTTGAAGGAATTATTGCAGATCCCACGCCGAAGTCTCGGCGTAGCTACCCCGACACGTCGGGGTGGTTTTCAGACGATTTCAGTTAAGTTGACGCGTATGCGCTCGGCGAGTAACGGAAAACCATCAACTTCAATTGCCGATCGGAATCAACGTCTGGGAAAGCAGGACTCGGAGCCAATCGCTCCACGAACGTACACTCCGGGCACATCTCGACAAACGCCCGACGTAAAAAGGCTTCCCCCATTTCCGGAGCATTCAAACACGCAAGGACTTCGCCCCCGGATTTCACAAGCTCCGGAATTCGACGAACAACCCGCAAATAATCCTTCTTGGCCACAAAACTGCCAGGTTGATAAGAGGGAGGATCGATTACCGCCAAATCATAGGGACCCGGACGCTTAATCCGACCCCATGATTTCAATACATTTTCGGCCAAATACTTGCTCCCCTCCGCCGGTAACCCGTTTAGCCTATGATTCTCTCGTCCCTGGCTCAACGCGCCGCGACTCATATCAACATTCACCACATGTTTAGCTTTGGCACCGAGAGCCACTACCGAAAATGCGCACGTGTAGGAAAAAAGATTAAGCACCGTCTTTCCTTCGCAGCGTGTCTCGAGCCATTCCCGTCCCGGCTCCATATCGAGAAAAAAACCGCTATTTTGACGCTGCCCCAGTTTTAAATGAAACCGTTGATCTCCGCGCCTAGCGAATACCTGCTCAGGAATCGTCCCGAAGATCACCTCCGCCGGAGCCCCCGCGTCATAGCGCCGCTGCAATAACGCTCCTTGTATCGGCGTATCCACGATCAGGGCACTCAACCGAGCAACAAACTCACGTTCCCATGCCTCCGGCACTTCATCGAACAAAACGATACTCAACACCGGATGGTAAAGATCGATCGTCAAAAACTCCACCCCCGGGAAACAGCGTCCCCGACCATGAAAAACCCGTCGACTATCGACCCTGCCTGCCGACAAGTCCTCCAAAGCCGAAACCAAACGCTCAAATACACAATCCATTCAAAACCCGATCCCTAACGCCTCACCCCAAGCAGTCACCCTAAAAAACATCCCCGCAGGACAAGCCTTAGCGATGTTCCGCAAAAGTAGATCTGCTTCCACTTGCTTTCACTGACATCGAAGAAAGAAACTCGCACAAAGCCGCTAAGCCGCAAAGAAAGAATCCCCGAGGTATTCAAAGTATTTGCCGAAAGGGAATAACGCAGACGTTCACAGGTAGTTAATGTCCGATAAGCGAATTCGAGTGTTTCCCGAGGCCCAATCCAATTTCATTAAAAAACGCAAAAAGAGTGGAAATCGGGCGACCGATGCCTCAATAGTTATTGCGAAGGAAAAAGTCCCCTTGAACTCCTTCCAACTCTCAGAACTTCAATGCCCACCTCAATCGAAAGACGTCTGCTGACCGAGCGCTCCTCATTGCGTTTAATTCGAGTATTCGCAATGCGATTGCTTCGCTTTTTCTTCGCTACGCTATTCCTCAGCCCAACCCATGGCGTCGTCACCTCGGATGGCAACGGAACGCATCTTACAGAACCCGGCGTACCGATGTTCGGACTGGACCACGACGGCGTAGTCCAAGTCCTTAGGAACGGAGCTTTCTCCTGTTCAGGCTCCTTGATCGAAGGCGGGTATCATGTATTAACCGCTGGACATTGCGTATCTGCAGAAACGATACAATCGATGAGCGTTAGGTTCCTGCTAAAAGACCGCACGATCGAAATCCCGGCTGTGTCCTGGCAGGCACACCCGGACTACCCGGATATACAGGGATTGGATCTCGGCATTATTACGCTTGCGGAACGGGCCCCAATACAGCTCCCGCGATATCAACCTTTGAGAGCACTGGGTCGGGAAATCAATACCCCGAATGTTCTTTTTGGATACGGAGTTACTGGATACGGTGAAACCGGAAAGGAAGCGGGCAGCGGCGGCTCAAAACGGGGCGGTCGAAATCGTTACGAAGCCACAAGCGCCACTCAAAACGTAACCCTTGCTACGATCAACGGCTCCGATGACGAGCGATGGATCTTCTCCGATTTCGACAGCGGTTTGCCGGAAAATGACGGATTCGGATTCCATTTTCAAAAAGAAGATCTTGGGTTCGGCAACGATGAGGCTTACGCGTCCAGCGGCGACTCAGGCGGTCCTATCTTCATTGAGAATCGATTCGATTTCGCCATTGCCGGCGTAGTATCAGGGGGCGCTAGACACAACGCTAATCCCAATTCGGATGTCGACGACACGGTCAACGGAACCTGGGGACAATTCTCCCGCGATACTCGAATATCATCTCCTGAATCAATCGCCTTCATCGATGCGCATACGATGTCCGTCTTGGAAGCATGCCCCGTAACGTTTCGCCACAATGAGAGTTCCGTTTCGCTCGAGATCCAATGCGAGGCGGGAGACATCGTTTACGTCCGTCACTCAAGCGATTTGGATAACTGGGAAACCTACAAAACCATCCGGCCCGAAACGGCAAACGTCGAAGTATCGATAACTGAGGGCATTTCTTCCGAGTTCGAAGACCGAGGATTTTTCGTCGCTCTGAAAGAAACCGGGGAACCGTTCGTTAGCTTACCTGACCCTGGATCGCTTTTCGGAATCGAGTCGAGTTCGAATAGCGCCCTCCTAGCAGTTTCCTCCGTCAACGGATTCGGGCAATCGCGACACGATTTAGATTTATCCAACCTGGACGGGCTCGCTTTCGACCCGCTGAAAAAGCAATTATACAGCTTCGATTCGGAAACTGAAAAACTCTTCGCGATGGATGCTAATTCAGGCGTAATAGAGTATTTAAACGAGCTAGATTTGACCGGATATACGATTTCTGGACTCGCATTCAATCCGGAATCCAGACGTCTTTTCGCCGTCGGTAAAAACCCTTCGTCGCAAGAAATCCTGCTAGGAATCGACGCGGACCAAGGCGCCATGTCGCCCATCGGCTTTCCAGGAATCGAGGTGACCGGACTCGCGTTTGATACGGGAGCCGCCAGTCTATTTGCAACGAGCTCCGAATCGGATTCACTGTACCTCGTAAACACCCAAACGGGCCAGCTAGCCGTCGTTGGCCCGCTAGGAGTTGATATAGGTCAAAGCGGTCTGACCTACGAAGCGAAAACCGATGGGCTCTATCTATCGGATGCGGCCAGCGGCCTACTCTATGCGGTTGATCGATCTGGAGGCACAGCCAGCGCCCTAGGCCCCACCGGATACTCTAACGTAACCGCGCTCGCCGCCAACAACTCCATAAGCGACCAACCGCTATACTCAACCACGACAAACGATCGACTTGGCAAACTATTTCCGATCCTAACAACAGGGGAGCTGATCGGACCGCTCAGTCTTTCATCACTCAACGGCCTGGCCCTAGACGCCAACACCGGGACCCTTTACGGGATCGATATAGCAACGGACACACTGGTTAGGATCGACCGAGAAACCGGATCCCTAGAAGAAGTCGGTCCTCTCGAAGTCAACTTTCCAGGCGTCGCCGGACTGGCATTCGATCCCGTATCCAAAATCCTCTATGCGACTAGCAACGGAGAAGCGGCAAATCTATATAAAGTAGACACCCTCACAGGCGCAGCTATTCAAGTAGGTCCCCTAGGCATCAACATGCCTGGGCTCGCCTACGTGCCGGGAGAAGAAACGCTCTATGGAGTCAGCGGACAGGATGACACCCTCTACCAGATCGATCCCGCAACGGGCGATGCCACTTCGATAGGCCCGCTTGGAATCAATGTCTCCTATAATGGCTTAGCGTACTCGGCATATCACGACACGCTCTTTTTGGTTTCCAGTTCAGCGACAGAGAGACTGTACTCCATCGACCGAACAAGCGGAACAGCCACCCAAATCCTCCAATCGGAATTCACGCGGGCCAACGGCCTCGCCGCCGATAATCTAAATCCCTAACGGCACACCCATGTCCAGCGCCCCAAGCGCCATGACCATATCTATTCGAAAACGCGTTACAGTGATATCATCCGTGATACTGATGTTCGCCGCAGGCATCTCGTCTGCCCAGAATCCGCAGCAAGCAAAAGCGGTTGAAGTTACTATTCTATCCTCAAACTTGGCCAGCAGCGCGACTATAGGCGAATAGGGCTTCTCCGCCCTAATCCAAGCGGATGATAAAAGTATCCGATTCGATGCGGGACGTTTCCCAGATACTGTACTGCGAAATGCCAAAGCTCTGAAAGTCGATCTCTCAGGGGTGACGGATGTCGTCCCTCAGTCATTTTCATTTCGACCACACAACGGGCCTCCTACCCCTCTTCAAAGAAATCCGAACAAAAAGAACCCCATTCGTTACCAAAGGATTCTTCAGATCAAGACAAACGCCAACGATGTCAGGCAATGACGAATGGAATAGTATGATCGCCGCGCGAAAGGAACTGGAAGCGGAGGGCGACGAAACTGACCGATATCGGGAGTGAATATCTGCGCCCTTTGTTTGCCACCCCGGGGCAAGCCCTCGACTCCGT
>JAPKDW010000187.1 GCA_028822375.1 Opitutaceae bacterium
GACCCGCGCTCGCATCCACGAATTCCTGCAAACAACTTCGCCTAATCCGTCGATTCTTTCGATTCTCGATCAAACGCTTCCATCGTTTCACGGCTAATGCGATACTTGCCTGAACAACGGGGACAGTTTATCTCGATCAATTCTTCGCCAAGAAAAAGCTCATCTTCACTCTGTCGCCACACTGGCAGCAAAGCCTGTAATATTCGCTGCTGATTGCAGCCGCAGAACCATTTTACTGGGCGCGTCTCTAATGCATTTACTTCTTCGGTTGTATCCAACGCTACTACATCTTCTGCGGTAAGCGCAGCAAACCACTCTTCATCGTAGTCCGGATGAGCCGACACGATAGCAAAGGTTTCCTCGTCAAGCCGAAAGAATCGAGCCGGGCGCTGTTCGCTTCGTTGGTAAAACGTTTCCGCTGCGACTAGAAGATCGTTACCCTCGAAGGGCACGACACTGCGATGCATTGGCTTGTTGCCCCTGACCACCTCCTGGTAGAAAACATTCTCCTCAGCTTCTTTCACGTTTTCGGTAAAGACGCGCCCTACAATCGCGCCCGTTTCCGTATCTCCGCCCAAGAAAAGATTTATCAATGGCTTTTGGAAGTTGATCGTCCAAGCAAGCACCTCGTTTCGAGGACGGGAGACACAATGCAATGCAAACGCCGCTAACGCCGTTTTCAGCAACTCGTCCGACTTAGGATCCATTTCGATTCCATTGTCCTTCAAATGAAGGTAGTAGTCGATGTAGAGATCGCTGAAATTGGCTTTCGCCAACAATACGTTTCGGCCCCTCGCAAAACTGGAGACGATAGAAAAGACTGGTTCGCTAGTAGGTTCAGGTTCTGACATGGAACCAGCAACAAAACCCACGCCGCCAAACTTGTCGAGTCTCGGAGAACCGCTTCGCTTTCAGTTCAGCAATTGTCGCTTCAAATTCGCCAATCGAAGCTCGATTTCGGGTCGCCGCTCATCTCGACGCGCCACTTTCAAAAACGTTTGCAAAGCTCCAATCGCGACACCCAAATCACCGTGTAACTCTGCGAGTTTCGAAACCTTCAACATCAAGTCCAATTGAGTTTCAGGCACCGAAGTATCGATAGCGTAAGCCGCCTTCAAATGCTCGTACGCCTTCGTCTCGGAAAGACCGTAGCTCAAGTAAGCTTCCCCAATCGAACGGTGATACCCACGGCGCATATCCGGAATGATCAATCGGTCCCCCATGCCCTCCAAGCGGGCCAAACGATCACTCGTACTCTCCGAACTATCGGTTCCATAAAATTCCAGAAGCAAATACTTCAAAAAAGCAAGTTCCCCAAAGAAGCGCCTCGGATAAGTCTCGAATAGATAACGATAAGCCGCCCTAGCCGATTCGAGATCCGGCCGATCCAAATGCCGATGCAAAATACGAGCCAAGTAATAGGCCGAAGCCATTCCCACGTCGTCGTTAGCATTTATACCGAATAGCTTATCGAATACCGATTTCGCCAATAGAGCGTTTTCCTCCCGAGCTGGCTCACGGTGCAACATGCCCAACGCCATCGCGTATTTTCTAAGACGTTCGTTTCCGGTGCTTCGAGCCCGCAAATCGTTAATTTCCGGAGACGCCGAATTGTAGAGTAACAGGGCATCCGATTCCCATTCCTCCTTTCCCTGAACCAATACGCCTACGCATATCGCGAATAAAACAATCGCTCGCCGAAATATTAGTCGTGAAATCGAATCAATTAGCATGGTTTCTCTAAATCCCAAAAGTGCCTAAAGCATCACTTCGCTAGTTCGTAAACCATTCAACAAATGGATTCCTTTTTGTCGAGCTCAGGATATTTAGGATGTCCTGCGACTACGGAAGTGAATATCTGCGCCCTTTGTTTGCCACCCAGGAGCAACCGTCTTCGTTCTTCGAACTACGCCGAGTCAAGAGCTCTGAAGAGAAACCATTGCGCTTCTAGGCTGCTTCCCCTTCTTTTGATTGCCCCATCTCTATGAAAATAGGATTTCAGCCGAAAAAACTCCTCGCGATCTTCGTTCTAGCAACTCTTGCCGTATCCCTTTCAGGTTGCGTCTACCTTAGGCTTCTCTACTTCAAAAATCAACTCAATGACTTTGAACGAAACGTCACTGTCGAAGCGCCGCCCGGATTATCCTTAACCTTCACCAATCCTGTGGTTCGGGGAAACGACTTAAACTTCATCACAAAATCGAACCCCACCTTAGTCACTTCGATCGCTACCGATCCGAATATAGAACGTTGGACCTGGAGATTCGAAAAACGACTAGCCGAGATCGACCACAAGCCCTACTCAGTCGATTTTCAAACGCGCGTCGAATCAGGGTTGCTCACAAATATGATCATCGACGAATCTTTCGTGGACCTCATAGGACGAGATTTCATTCTCAAGATGTTCCGCAGCGTCGGCGATGCTAAAATCAACACCATCCGACGAAGCGTCAGCGCAACGATGGACATCGATTCTCTCGGAGATATTTCCCGACCCACTCTCGCAAAAATTCTCAATTCAATGGGCCAACCCACCCGAACTATCGAAACCAAAGACCCAGAATCCCAACACGTCGACTTCGAATACGAATTCAACTTCCTAAACCCCAAAAATCAAAAACCGGCCGGCCAGTTCAAACTCATATTCAAAGCCGACCCACTACACCCCGATACTCCAGTGACCGGCTTCAACATCACCGGCAAAGGCCGATAGCCACTAACTCTAAAACCAACAGCCAATGCCCGTTTGCGATCTACAAACGAATGTTTCGTTAGATGAATCCGCTCCATCTCATTTTTCTTCGCCCGGAGCGAATGCGTGATACCGATTTATTCCTGGGCTCGTCATTCGAGAGACAACTCCATCCGCCCAAACGATCTCAATCGCCTTAACCGTAGTCGCGCTCCCGATACCGAAATGCAGCATCGAAGGGCTCTGCGCGCTATACGCTTCCCCAAAGACATTCGTTTTAACCGTTTCGAAATCTTCCCCGATCAAACGAACACGCGCCCCGACAGCCGAACGTTCCTTGGCGGGTTTCAACTGCACTCCAATCCAGTTGCCCGCTCGCGCTGTGTTGTTCTCCAAAATCTTCACATTCATCTCCTCCTCGACCGAATCGATTTCAAGCACAATCAAATCAAGTTTTCCGTCCTGGTTTAAATCCACGGCAACTGTCGCTCTCCCATCCAATTCACGTGAAACCCCCATCAAATAAGCGATATCCACGAAACCGTCATCGCCAAAATTCGCCAACAAGCGATTCTTTTGAAAAGGAGCCCAGCTCCGGTCATCTTCCTTAAGAAAAGCCCCAGGTCCAGTTTCACGAAGCAATCGAGCGATGTCCACTTTCGTTTCGGTTTCGCTATCGTAGAGATCGTGCCGCCAAAAACGCTCATCATAATCCTTCGCGGTCCCTTTACTTAAGTACCCATTCGTTAGATATACATCAGGCATACCATCATTATTAAAATCAATTTCCGCAGCCCCCTGGACCCAGCCAGCCCGAGAGAACGATCCTTTATCGTCATATCGGTTGAATTCCCCAGTCTCTCCACCAAGCCAAAGACGACTTCCTGCTGCCATTGCAGAGCGTTTCGCTTCGCTCTCCTCAAAGCCTTCGCGACTAACCCCAGACGTCTCCAACCGCTTGGCAAACTCGGAAGTCCGCGCAAATGCAAATAGGTCCAAGTGTCCATCCCTATTAAAATCGGAAATCAAATGACTCGACCCAAACATTTCGGGTTTGTCCAGCCACTCCGAAGTCTTGTCCTCAAGCAAACCCTCACCGCTTCCGGAAAAGACATCCACCTTTCCGAAGTTATTCGTCAAAACAAGGTCCATACTTCCGTTTTCATCCAAGTCTACGATCGAACTCGAACGATTGCGACGCCTCGCCTTAGACCCTACTCCCGATTTCGCGATTGATTCCTTAAACTTCAAACCACCTTGATTCAACAGTAAATACGAGGCCAACCCGTCATTAGAATCATAATACGGAGTCGGAATCAATCCGCCAACATAAGGTTCCATATGCTGCCCGATGAAGATATCCGGCAAACCATCGCCATTCACATCGCCGACCGACAAGGACTGCGCATTATAAAATGATTTAGGCTTCCATACGGTCTTCGGCTTCCGATCGAATTTGCCCGTCTTCCGATTCGTATCGAAAATCATAACGCCAACTCCCTTAGTCGCCGTAATATATTCACGAACCCCATCCAAATCGATATCGACCAACAATGCAGCGTCAACTGGATCCGGCGTATGATACTTCAATACAGGTCGAGGGTCGAAGCGAAAGTCTCCAATATTTCGGTACAACATATTTTCCCTCGGAAACATAATATCCGGAAGACCATCCAGGTCGAAATCCTCTACTAAGACATAAGCAAAGGACGAACGATAATTGGACCCGTTTAGCCAATCTCGAGTCGTAAAGCTGGTCTTACCCGTTCTACGGTACTGGCGAAGGTTCTCGAAAGAAACCACTCTCGGCGAATACAATCCTTCATCATTCGCTTCGCTCCCCCATTCGATTCGAGCGACCCCACGAAATGACCGGCGATACAAAGTATGGCTTGGACCACTTACGTTCAGTTCGAACTCGACCTTGGAGGTTGCGGCTCCATTTGGCGAAACCTCGAATCCAACGTGCCGAAAATCAACCTGATCAATCTTGTATCCTTCCTCGAAGTACTGATTGATCAACGTCTGCAATTGATAGCTTTTAAGAAATTGAAGCGATCTAGACGGCGCTTTGTGGATAAATTCGAAAATCCTCTCCGGCAACCGCCTCCTCAATTTCCAATGAGGCTCCTCAACCATTCCCAAGGGATAAGTTTGCAGGACTTCTAAGGGTTTTTCGGCTTCACGTAGCTTATCCCAAAGATCGATAATCGTAGCCCCATAGGTTTCCGCAAGAACCTGATCCGCCCAAATACCCTCGTCCAATTGCTGACGCTTTAGAGCAAGCCCTTCTTTCTCATCTTGGGCTTGGACCGAAATGCCCACTATAATCGCAAATACCGCGCAAACGGCGCGTGACAAAAAAGATTGATTACACATATCGGAATACACTTGCTTCGAGTCCAAAGCTGAAAATTACAAATTAGCATTCGAACCCGCGCGAGGAAACCAAGCAAGACAGAAGTGAATTTCGCCCCTGTGCCTTTATTTCTCGCAAACGAGCGTCACCGAGGCAAATCGAGACAAAACCCTCGCAAACCAAGTATCCTCGTTCCTTCCACAGTAGGGCCAAACATCCTCTGCTTCGTCGACCCAACGCCTTGCCAAAGCCACATTATACCGAGCAAACGTGGCGAAACCTGCACTCTTAGACAGCGATTCAACTGTGTGCAGAGTACGAAAAAATGTAAACTGCCTCAAGTAATCAACAAACTCATCCACGAACTGATCGATCGAATGGCCCCGCCGAACTCTGTAATTCTCGTATTTTCCGATACCCAAACGTGAAAAAACCCGCAAATTTCGACCACGACAGACATCTGATCTCGACCAATGACCGAAAGGCACTCCGCTATGAGGGTCGACAAGAGACTCGACTGTGGGAAAATGGTGAATGGCGAGGCCTCCTGGTTTCAAAACGCGGCTTTGCTGAGCAAAAAAGCCTTCCAAACCCTCCACATGTTCAAGTACTTGATTACTCATCACCAAGTCGAAGAACCCGTCATCGAATGGCCAATCTTCGCTCGAAGATGCGACCCGAATCCGATCGCTCCAATCACTATCCGGAAATCGCGAATACAAAGTCTCATTGAGATCATCCCAATAGCGCTGACGCCCCGCCCCATGCTCCTGCACTTCGAATCCGTATATTTCAACACCTCTGCCCTCAAAATATTCATCCAAAGCCAACAAAGCATCCGCGATTAAACCACCATGACCACAACCTGTATCCAAGATTCTCAAGCGCTGCCCTGAGCCCAACGTCTTTTCCATTCGGGCAATTTCCGATAGAACACACGACAAAATGTGGGCATGAGAAAACTTCATCGCTCAAAAACAGCCACGTAGTTTGAGCAAATGCAATGACAACCTTCTCGATCCGAAAAGATAAACTTCGAAACTCCAACTATTTCCCGCGCGTTACTTCCTTTAGCGACTGAGCTGTCAGCAAATAAAACACTTCCTCGGCGATATTCTTAGCGTGATCCGCAATCCGCTCGAATGACTTCGAGATGAAAACCATCTCTGTGCAGGCAGAAACGTTTGCCGAATCGGACTTCATCAATTCAACCAATTCCTTAAAGTTCTCGCGATTAAGCGTATCCACTTCCCGGTCGCGCCCGACAATAGAATACGCAAGCGACTCCTCTTCTTGAATAAAACTCCGCAAAGAATCTTCTAACATATTGATTGCCAACTCGCACATACGCGGTACACGGGCTACCGCATCTATTGGCAAACCTTGAGCCAAAATCTTCTTGGTCCGACCTGCAATATTCGAAGCCTCATCGCCAACCCTCTCCAGATCGTGACTCGCCTTAATAGCAACGAACAGGAGCCGAAGATCCCGAGCAACCGGAGCTCTGAGACTTACGTAACGCACTACTTCGTCGTCTATCTGCTTTTCGATATCATCGATCACGTCGTCTGACTCCATCACTTGATTCGCCAGCTCAATATCGCTCTCTAAGAGAGCCTGCATTGCCAGCTTCACGCTCTCGACTGCCTTTTCGCCCATCAACATCAAATGGGATCGAATCTCTTCAAGCTCTTCGTGGAAATATCGTTTCATATACAGATCCTCAAAATTGAATTCGATCAACCAAACCGTCCGGAAATATAAGCCTCGGTTTGCTCCTTATCAGGGCTCATGAAAATTTGATCCGTGGCATTCATCTCAATTAGCTTTCCCAAATAGAAAAACGCAGTTCTATCGGAAACGCGAGCAGCCTGCTGCATATTGTGCGTTACGATCACGATCGTGTAGCGATCCTTAAGCGTATGTATCAATTCTTCCACTTTCGCCGTGGCCACCGGATCCAAAGCGGAACATGGCTCGTCCATCAGAAGAATGTCAGGCTCAACCGCTAATGCGCGAGCAATGCAAAGACGCTGCTGCTGCCCACCAGACAAACTCAGCCCACTCGTATCCAAACGATCCTTAACTTCTTCCCACAAAGCCGCCCCCTTTAAACATCGTTCCACCGCCTCGTCTAATTTCGATTTCCGAGTAATCCCCTGAATCCGAAGGCCATAAACGACATTCTCGTATATCGACTTAGGAAACGGATTAGACTTCTGGAAAACCATACCCACGCGCTTACGCAATTCGATCGTATCAACTCGATCATCGTAAATATCTACACCATTGACAGTGATCTTGCCCGAACCAATTCGGGCCACTTCAATCAAATCGTTCATTCGATTGATGCAGCGCAGCAAAGTGCTTTTACCGCAACCCGAAGGGCCTATAAATGCCGTGACCTCTCGTTCCTTGATATCCATGCTGACATCGAACAAGGCCTGTTTTTCTCCATAAAAGAAATCGAAATTCGATATCTCAATGAGCGAGCGATTATTTTCTGTCATTTCCAAACCTAGGTCGCGTGTTTCGATTTTGGGCTTCGATATGATCTTGTCGGTTACCAAAGACATTACCAGCGATATTTTTTCCGCATGCGGATTCTTAGTAGAATAGAGACCAAGGTGATTCCCGCTACGATGAAAAGAAAAACGAACGCCGTTCCATACTGCATCCGAGAGGTGTACTCGTTTTGCGGGATTTTCATACTCACCACATAAATGTGGTACGGGAGAGCCATGACACCTTGAAAGAAAAAGTCATACCAATGCTCGAGTCCCTGCCAGGGCAAATGATCCCGTAAAGCATACGCAGCCGTAAACATAATCGGAGCAGTTTCACCCGCTACACGGCCTACGCCGATAATCGAAGAAGTCAAAATTCCTGGCATCGCATATGGAAGAACATTGGTTCGGATCGCCGTCCATTTGCTTGCCCCAAGAGCCAATGAGGCATCGCGCAAGCCTTGCGGAATTGCTCGCATCGACTCCTCGCTCGCCGAAATCACAATCGGCAATACCATAAACGCCAACGTGAACCATCCGGCGATTAAGGACACATTCCAGCCGAACGCCAAAACGAACAATCCCATCCCGAATATTCCAAACACTATCGAAGGCACGCCAGCAAGGTTGAGAATCGACAGACGTACAGCATTCAAGACCCTGCCCGGGCGGGAGTACTCGCTAAGAAAAATAGCGCTCAAAACCCCCAAGGTCAAAGCGATGACCATCGAACCAATAACTAACAATAATGTTCCAACTATACACGGCCAAATTCCTCCACCCGAATACGCATAGGTATCGGAAACGATCGAAACTCCAGCTTCTTCCTTAAACACGCGAAAGGCCGAATCGCTCATTTCATAAGAGGCGCCCTCAAACTCAAACACATGTAACGTTTGCGGCGAACCGGTCAAAAATTCGACGTTGATAAACGGATACTCGCTCTGGAAAACCGTTTGTCCACCCTTGTAAAATATGTCGATGAATATCGACGCCGCGCAGGCCAACACAAAATACGTCCCTACGCGAAAGCCCCAAAACACCAATTGCTCGATAAGCTTCGCTTTCGTCGGCGTACCATAAAGCGCCAAGGCTTCGGGACTGAGAGTTTCCATATTTTTCGTCGCCATCTTTTTCACCCTCGAGAGATTTGATATTTAATGACGATTTTCTGAGCAAAA
>JAPKDW010000455.1 GCA_028822375.1 Opitutaceae bacterium
CGGTCATTTTCATTGCTTTAAACATGGCCGATCGGAGATCGGCCGCTACCATTATCCACTAAAAAAGAACCTCGGGGATCCGATCGCTCGTATCCAATAAACCCTTAACGTCATCCGCTCGGAACGCCCATCCCGTATCGACTTTTTCAATTTCAATGACCGGCTTTTCCGAATTTCCTTCGGGACGCGCCACCAACACGGTTACGAGCGAGTGATCTCTCGCCTTGCCAGCTCGAATCCCAACAAAAGGGAAACGGCCAAAATTCCCCGATCCAGGACCTTTGTCCGGATCGATCAATCCTGGCTTTAGTTCCAACTCAGCCTCCTTTGCCATGGCCGACACGCTTGATGCAAACTTTCCATACAACGACGCATTTGGTCGATCGATTCGAAACTCCGTTCCATCGACCTCTACCTTCGCCAGTTCATCGCGATTGTCAGGAAAGAACCGCGCTTCGACAGTTCGCGATGCCTTATCGAGAATCACTCGATCCAAAACCACCACCACATTCGGTTTCGCAAATACCATTGTACGGGTTACACTGAATACATTCTCGTCAACCAACTGATACGCCTGAGTTGCATCGCTGCACCAGGTGACCCTATCGCCGCGATCGCTCCAACGAACCACCTTCGCGCTGGCCTGGCTCTCATTTACACCCTCTTCCCCATTGTGATACTGATGCCCTTTCCCGCCGATCAATACCGCATTGTGCGCCTCGGTAAGACGAAGCGTCCAACCAGCGCTCTTCACATCGTATGAAGACCCAAACGGATCGTTCAACAAACGTTCCCCGTAGATTTTGTAAAAGAAGCTGTTCCTATCCGCGTGTTCGTGATTTGCCGGTCGACCGCTACGAAACGCTAATACCGCGTCCTCAGCCCTCCATCCGCTGCGACTAATGATCCAGTCCTGTTCGCTTCGGTAATTCTTCAATTCCCGAGATGGCGAACGGCTCGGACGATCAGGCCGATACCACAAGTAATCCAAAAAGTAGCCAGGAGCGGCAAAATGATTGGTCGCATACTGAGCGACCGGATTTCCCGTATGCTTTTCAATCCACGAGGAAACGCAGGGATAAATGCTTTTTGAAGCATCACTGAAATTCACGATGTCCGGCGTTCCGTCAGACTTCTTTCCTGCCTGCATCGCCGCTACATAATCGATGTGCGCCTTGAAATCCAATTCGCTCGCCCAATCAATCGTACCCTTTATCCGATAATGCGCCTCGCAAAATGCCAAAACCGTGCGGAGCAAGTATTCGGAATAGCTCAGCCCTTCGAAATAGCTGCCATCACCGAAAAACAGATCGAACGCCGTCTTCGCGCTTTCTTCCGCAGCTGTAACCCACTTCTCAGCGCGATCGTCGATACCCAGCAATGCCAAGCCGCCAATCCCCAAAGCCATCGTCGGAGCGCCACGCAGATTATTGCTTCCCAAAATAATCGGCCACCGCGCCATATCGATATCCTGAACAAACGGGTGATCCGGGTCCATGCGCCAGCCAACGACCTTGTCCGGGTTTTCCATCCCATATATCGTCGTGTAACACGGAGCGACGCCTTTATCGGCGATCGCCTTCATTAGCCGCTTATCGAAATCCGGATCGATCGTATCGCCCAAGACCTCGCGAGCAAAAAG
>JAPKDW010000188.1 GCA_028822375.1 Opitutaceae bacterium
GCGGGATCAGCGAGATGTTCCTGTTGTTTCCGAGAATGTATTGAAATGTTCACAACCGGAAAATGGAAAAACGAAGGTCCGAAACGAAGGAGTTTATTATTCGCCGCACGCTGGTTTTGTGGGTGAAGATTCGATTCGAGTTTCGTTTACGGATGGAAGCGCGAAAATGCTGACGGTCGATGTGCGGGCTTTTCCGAACTTCGTATTCATCTTAACTGACGATCAAAGTTGGACTGGACTTTCCGCCCGTATGGACAAGCGCATTCCGGAATCCGCAAGCGATCTCCACCGCACTCCGAATACCGACAGTATTGTCGCTCAAGGCATGCGTTTTTCCCGCGGTTACTCGCCCGCTCCGAATTGTTCGCCTTCGCGCTATGCCAACCTCACTGGCAAAACGACGGCTCGCCTTAAGTTCACCGATATTACTGGGCGCAATCAGACGGTGCCTCCTGAGGGAAAATTCCGCCTGTCCGCTATTCGTACGGAAACGAAGGAAATCGAAAAACGGGAAACCACGATTCCCGAATTGCTCAAATCTTTGCCCAATGCGAATTACACAACGGCTCATATGGGCAAATGGCACCTCCTTGGCGGAGGGCCAGCGAATCATGGTTTCGATGTCTCCGATGGAGAGACAGGAAACCGCGAGGGCAGTGTTCGAAAAAATATTGCTGAAGGCGATCCCAAGCAAGCCTATGGTATAGCTAAACGAGGTAACCAGTTTATGGATTCGGCAGTGAACGCGAACCAGCCGTTTTATTGCCAACTTTCTCATTACGCGGTCCATGCATCGATCCAGTTTCGCGAGGACACGTTCGAGGAGACTAAAACTTGGGAAGCTGGTAAAAATCACACGAGCAAGGAATATGCGGCTATGGTAGCCGATCTCGATAAATCGGTAGGGCAGACTCTTGCTCATATCGATGCATTGGGTCTTCGCCATAGCACTTATGTTGTTTACCAGGCGGATAATGGAGCTCCTTTATTTATGTCGAACGCGATCCCGCTCAGGCGCCATAAGCCCGAGATTTGGGAAGGCGGGAACCGAGTTCCTACTATCGTTAGGGGACCTGGAATCGAGTCAGATTCTCAATGCGATCAAGCAATGATGGGAATCGATATTCTGCCGACCATCTGGGATTTGGCTGGCGGGGATGCATCCCGTCTTCCATCGAATATCGATGGAGCATCAATATCTGCTTGGTTGAAGGGAAATACAGAGAAGAGTATCCAGCGTCCCGGTACGCTGGTTCTGCATAGCCCTCACTACGTTGTAACTCCCGATCTAGCGAAGAACCAACGTCCGTCTTCTGCTCTGCATGAAGGACCTTGGAAACTGTTGGCTTGGTATGAAACAGGGGAAGTGCACCTATTCAACCTTGAGGAAGATATTTCAGAATCCCGTGATCTTTCAGAAGAACATCCGGCAGAAAAGCTCCGCCTCTGGAAACAGCTTCGCGACTATCTTGCGGATGTGGGCGCTCAATTGCCGACGCTTGATGCAGCCTTCCCTGACAATCCTGGAAAGGCAGGAGATGCCGACGCTGATGGACTCCCGGACGCTTGGGAATTTGAACAGCTTCTCACTCATTCATTTGGCCCTAACGATGACCCGGACGGAGATGGTCGATCCAATGGATCCGAGTTCCAGAACCGGACCGATCCACTTGCTCAATGAACGGGGTAGGGCAGCATCGCCGAGGCTGCAGCAAAGCCCAATAGATCATCTTGAAATTTCCATACATACGGATTGTCGAACCGACCTTTGAAAATTTGATAACCACTGAGCACTGATATTATAAAATTGAACCAGATCATCAGTGTAAATCAGTGTCCTCAGTAGTTTAATAAATTCTAAGCCGTGGTTTTCAGAGATCGCTCTTTGATTCTATGGGTATCAACGTAACTTATAAGATGATGCACTTGGTTGTTCCTTTGGGCTATGCTGCGGCCTCGGCGATGCCGCCCTACCTTTTATTAAACGATTAGCGTTTGGCGTCGGCATCTACTTCGGCTCGCCACTCATCGTGTTGGCGTTGAAGTTGTTGAACGATCTCGGGATACTGCGTGGCCAAGTTTTGGGTTTCACCTGGGTCCTCAACGAGGTTGTAAAGGTGTACGCCTTTGGCGACGTATAGGGCTTCCTTCTTTGCGAGGTTGGCGGCTTTTTTATCGTCCTCGGTTACCAAGAGTTTCCACTTTCCGGATCGTATCGACCACTGGAATCCAAGATCCCAATGAAGGATGCGGTCGCTGTTCGATTTTGTCTTTTTACCGATTAAGGCGTCTGTTTGAGTAACTCCGTCGAAGGCGTTTTTTTCATAAGAAACTCCGCACCAATCGAGCAGAGTAGGGGCGATATCCAGGTGCGAGAAGATGAGGTCGTCATTCACCTTTCCTGCTGTCACTTGATTTGGATAACGAACGAGCGTCATCGTGCGCGTGCCTCCTTCGAATAGGTGGTATTTGCTGCCTTCTAATGGACCGTTTTCCGCCCAGTCAGAGGTGCAACCACCGTTGTCCACGGTGTAGATGACGATCGTGTCTTCTTCCAGGGAATTGCGTTTTAGATGGTCGAGAATCCTGCCGATCGCGGCGTCCATCAGTTCGAGTTGAGCTATGTACCAACCACGGCCTTCTGGCATGGTGTGTCGATGGACGCCGTCGTACCATTTGGTATAGGCCTCGGCGGCTTCGGCTTTGCTTAGTCCTTGGGGGACTTTGAGGTCTTCGAGAGTGGGCAAGCCGCGTTTTTCCAATTCTTCAGCGGGGAGTTGCCAAGCGAAGTTGTGAACCGCGTTGTACGCCATCTGGATGAAGAAGGGGTTTTCTGAGGGTTCGGCGATAAAGTCGATAGCTTGGTCGGTCCAATCGTCGGTGGTGAAGCCTTCCCAGTCTTTCAGCGCTTGGTCATTGTCCCACATGGTTTCCATTGCCATACGTGGACTGTATTCTGCGCGTTTGGATTCGGAGTGAAACAGATAATGGATACGCCCGCCAACCGAACCGAAGAAGCGGTCATATCCGAGGCCGAGAGGAAAGGCATGCTGGTCCGGATGGGATCCGCGGTTCCCCACGAAATGGTGCTTTCCAATATGCGCCGTTCGGTAGCCGGCTTGTTGCAGGCGAGCGGGGAGCGTTTTGGTGACTTCGACCTTGTTCATCCCACGGCCGCCTCCGTAGTGAAAGGCGCCGAATCGAGCTTGGTGCAGTCCACTTGTCAGTCCCATTCGGGAGGGGCTGCAAATGGCGCTGGTCGCGTAGGCCTGAGTGAGCGTTGTACCTTCTCTTGAAATACGATCGAGCACGGGGGTGCTGATGTCGTCTCGTATCCCTCTGAAACCAAAATCGGCGTACCCTTGGTCGTCCGCCACGATGAGGAGTATGTTGGGGCGTTTTACAGCTGCGGATACTTGTGCGATTACTAGTAGGCCAAAGATTAAGATCGATTTTTTGATTAGATTGATTGTCATGGGAAAGGAGTATCGGGCACTTAATTCCTAGAGCTGGATAGCTTATTGAGCTAGTTAAAAAGAACTTTCGATCGAAATTCGTTACTCCGCTGTGGGAACCGGGCAGCCCTGGTTTTGCAGAACCGGAGCGCCTTACGGAGGAACTCTATGACCTAAATGAAGATCCATTTGAAATCAACAATCTTGCCGCTGACCCTGACTATGCGAAGGTCCTTGAAAGACATCGCAAAATCCTAACGCGTTGGATTAAGAAAACCGATGACAAGGGACAGTATCCCGAGACGGTTGTAGCCCTCAAGGGCGTGCTCGAGCAATGGGGTGATCAGGCAGTGAATCCTGAATACGATAAAGCGAGAGATTGAACCACGCCGCATTACGATGTAGACAAGCTACGTTGAGACCTCGGCGTGGAATCTCCCTCCGTTACCTACTCACAGCAAAAAAAGCATCCCGGGGAAACCTTTGAAGTAGCAAATAATCCCCGGAGCAAGCTCTCGACCTTGCGGTCGCCTTGCACTGCGCGCAAGCGGGGCATTGGAGAGACTGAGAATACGAGTCGGGACGCCTCGTACCACCCTTTGTCCTGCAAGTACTGAAGGTGGCGCGAGGCGTCCCGACTCGCTTTAAAAGCCGAAGCAAGCTTCGAGGTATTTACTCGGAGGGAATAAAAAGACCAAGGACCGGTCAACCGGTCAATTTAAGCACCTCTCTCATCCACCCGGCCATCCTCGTTAGTCTTTTGGTGTCCCCCCCCTTTACTTCCGCTGTAGCCCATCCCGAAAAATTCACCGCCGCGAGCGCCTGGCGTACATCCTTCCAATTCACCTCTCCTCCATCCGTCCCAGTCGTCACTCCCGCCCGCGCCTGCTTTGCGTCCCCAAATTCCGCGTGTCCCCGATCCTTCACGTCGATCTTATAGACGCGTTTCCCGAGCACCTTCGCCCAATGCTCCGCCGGCTGCTCCGTCCACGTGATCGTATTGCCCGTATCATAGTGCGACTTCACGAAATCCGATTCAAAGGAATCGAGAAAACGCGCCATCTCCTCCGCCTCCTTAAGAAACGTCGCCCTGACATTCTCGATACAAATCCGAATCCGCTTCTTCTCCGCGTAACCCACCACATCTCCAATCCGTTTCTGCGCCGCCGCAAACTGCTTCGCGTACGCCACCCCTTTCTCGTCTCCGGTCAGCGCCAGCACCGAATCCGCCCCATAAAATTCCGCCAGATCGATTGCTCCCCGAATATCTGGATCCGTCGAGTTCACCACCCCATGCACCGGGATCCCCGTCTCCTTGCTCGCTGCCAGAATCGCATCGTGATCGACCTTCGCTCGCGTCATCACCTCCGTCCCCTCCATACCTGCCTGCTTCAGCGCCTCAAACTTCTCCAACGCCGTCTCCCCCTCCAGCACCATCGCATACTTCACCCCAATCTTTATCCTGCCCGCCAAAACTCCCGCCCGCGCGCCACGAGGCAAAACCAAACCGACTCCCGCCGCCAACAAACCGCTCCTCCTTAAGAAAGTTCTCCGTTTCATAGCTTTAATCCTGCCTCTGCGACTTCCTGTTCTTTAACGGTAAGATGGTAGGGCTCGTTGTCCCAACGAACCGTGGATTTAAATTAGGGTGGGTGCGGCTGCTTGGGGTCAAGCAGCCTTACCAATGAACATCTTTAGTCGTACCTCTAGCCGAGATCGAATCGGTCGAGGTTCATGACTTTGTTCCATACTGCCACGAAGTCGCGAGCGAAGCTTTCTTGCGCGTCGTCGCAGGCGTAGACTTCTGCGATAGCCCGAAGCTGTGAGTTCGAACCGAATACGAGGTCGACGGCGCTGCCCATCCATTTGATCTCGCCAGATTCGATGTCCTTACCTTCGTAGAAGTATTCGCATCGTTTTGATTTCTCCCACTTTGTATTCAGATCTAGCAGGTTTACGAAGAAATCGTTTGTCAGCGTCTCGGGCTGTTTTGTGAGGACGCCTAATTGGGACTGGGCGACGTTTGCATCCAGGGCTCGCAGCCCGCCAATCAAAACGGTCATTTCAGGCGCGCTTAGCGTTAGCATATGCGCTCGATCCACGAGGAGTCTTTCGGCGGATTTGGCGTAATCCGGATTTAGGTAATTACGGAACCCATCAGCAACGGGTTCGAGTACTCCGAAGGATTCTACATCGGTTTGTTCCTGCGTGGCATCCGTGCGCCCAGGAGAGAAAGGCACCTGTAAGTTGTGGCCGGCCTTCTTCGAGGCAGCCTCGACGGCTGCGCATCCACCGAGTACTATGATGTCAGCGAGGGAGACTTTTTTTCCATCACTCTGTGAGCTGTTGAAGTCGTTTTGAATACCTTCTAAAACTGAGAGCGCCTTTGCTAGTTCTTCCGGTTGGTTGGCTTCCCAGTCCTTCTGTGGCGCAAGGCGAATACGTGCTCCGTTCGCTCCACCGCGTTTGTCGGTTCCACGAAAAGATGCCGCAGAAGCCCAAGCGGTTGAAACCAACTGCGAAATGGATAATTCGGATGCGAGTATCGTGTTTTTGAGGACAGCGATGTCTTGTTCGTCGATCAAGGCATGGTCGACCGTGGGCACGGGATCTTGCCACAGTTGCGGCTCTGCTGGAACTTGAGATCCTATGCAACGGGTGATTGGCCCCATGTCGCGATGGGTTAGTTTGTACCAGGCTTTGGAGAATGCCTCGGCGAACGCGTCGGGATTCTCGAAGAAGCGTCTCGAGATAGGCTCGTAGATCGGGTCCATTCTCAGGGCCATGTCCGTTGTGAACATGATGGGAGCATGCGTTTTCGACGAGTCATGGGCATCCGGCACGGTTTCTTTAGCGGCTGGATCTGAGGGAGTCCATTGCATGGCTCCAGCGGGGCTTTTTGTGAGATCCCAATCGTATCCGAAGAGGGTCTCCATATAGCTGTTGTCCCACTTTGTGGGAGTAGGTGTCCATGCACCCTCCAGACCACTGCTGATCGTATCGCCGGCATTACCACTGCCGTAGGTGCTCTTCCAGCCGAGGCCTTGTTCCTCAGTGCTGGCTCCCTCGGGTTCCGGGCCGACGTATTTATCCGGATCCGCGGCGCCATGGGCTTTGCCGAAAGTGTGTCCGCCAGCGATCAAGGCGACGGTTTCTTCGTCGTTCATTGCCATCCGAGCGAATGTTTCGCGTATGTCTTTGGCGGCGGCAATCGCGCTTGGGGTGCCGTTAGGTCCTTCGGGATTCACGTAGATCAATCCCATTTGCACAGCTCCAAGAGGTTTTTCGAGATCCCTTTCGCCTGAGTAGCGTTCGTCTCCTAGCCATTCCTTTTCGGAACCCCAGTAGATATCTTCTTCGGGTTCCCAGACATCTTCGCGGCCGCCTGAGAATCCGTAGGTTTTAAGGCCCATTGATTCCAGGGCGCAGTTGCCGGTAAAGATCATGAGGTCGGCCCAAGAAAGTTTCCGACCGTATTTTTGTTTGATTGGCCAGAGGAGTCGGCGCGCCTTGTCTAGATTGACATTGTCGGGCCAGCTGTTGAGGGGAGCGAAGCGCATCGTGCCGGATGCGGCGCCGCCGCGTCCGTCGAGCGTGCGGTAGGTGCCTGCGCTATGCCAGGCCATGCGAATGAAGAAGGGGCCATAGTGGCCGTAGTCCGCGGGCCACCAGTCTTGAGAAGTTGTCATTACATTCTCGATATCTTGCTTCAGTTCATCGAGGTCGACTTTTAGAAACTCTTCGGCGTAGTTGAAATCTCCATCCATGGGATCGGATAAAGGCGAGTTCTGGTGGAGAACCTTCAGATTCAACTGGTTCGGCCACCATTGTTGGTTGGCTGTGGTTCCGACTGCGCTGTGGGAATTGGCTCCTCCCATGACGGGACATTTGCTTATATTTTCTGACATGTAGACTCTGCTTTTTAAGGTTTGTTGATAATTAGGAATGAAATGAAAGGGTTGGTTACTGGAGGAAATTAGAGTGAATGGCCTTAGTTGAAAGCAGGGACCGTTTCGAGCGATTCGGTGCGGCATTCAGGACATTTGCCCCAGAAGATGACTTCCGCTTCATCAATCAGATACCCCGAATTGTCGCATGCAGTTAGACATGGAGTGTCACCCGTGGCGCAATCGACATCAGCCGTGGACCCGCAATCGCGGCAGATGATGTGATGGTGATTGTCGCCGACACGGTCTTCGTAAAGAGCGGGCGAACCGGCAGGCTGAATGCGTCGGATGAGACCTTTTTCAGCCAGAACTCCCAGGACGTTGTAGACTGCTTGACGCGAGATGGCTCCGATTTGGATGCGAACGTCCTCAGCAATGATTTCCGCCGTCGAATGGGGTCTGTCTGATACCGCTCGCATTACAGCAAGACGTTGGGCTGTGACAGGTACTTTGCGTTCGCGGAGTAGCTCTGCGGGATCGATCATTTTTGTAGACTTTGTAAAGTTCTAGACCTTGTCAAATGATTGGTGCCAAGAAATGATGGGAAGGTCTGGTCATCTCTTCCGATAAGTAAGTTTGAGGGAAGCTCTTCAGTCTCGGCTAGAGTTTCCCAACGCACGATGAAACTTTGAACCGTTAGGAAATTGTCCAATAAATTACTTTTGTAGGGCAATCCGAACTGTAGAGCGTTTCACTAGAGCGTAAATTGGGATGTCGCCTCAGCGAGACGACCTACATTGCGAAACCCGAATCGGAAATGGGATAAGCCAGTGCTCAGTACTTGGTATTACGGAAATCATGCTGTGCGGAGCGAGCATTGGCGGTACATTCGATACCGTGACGGAGGCGAAGAGCTTTACGATCACCGGAATGATCCGGGCGAGTTTACCAACTTGGCCCAGAATCCTGAATACGCCAGTATCATCGCGGAGCACCGCAAATCGTTACCTCAGACGGAAGTACTTCCTGCCGGTACTTCGGAATGGAAGCCGGATAAATTGGATAAACGTGTTGAGAGGTGGCTCGCCAACGATTCGATCCCCGATTGGTTGAAGTGATTTCTTCCCTTTGGGTCTAATACCTCGAAGCTCTTGACGGGCGTAGCCCTTGTTGGCGAAGACTGTTGCTTCGGCTTTTAAAGCAAGTCCGGAGGCCTTGCTCCACCTCCAGTGCTTTTTGAGCTAGGGTGGTACGAGGCGTCCCGACTCGTATTCTCAATCTCTCA
>JAPKDW010000189.1 GCA_028822375.1 Opitutaceae bacterium
GATCGCACGAATAATGCGAGACGTCATCGCTTATTCAGTCTGAGAGAAAGATGAATGCACCGATGCCACGACGTAGTCCAGGCGCATGAGAACCGATTCCTCCAAATCCAGCGAACCATCCGGCAGAATATCGGTTTCGTTTCCAGAGAAGATATGCGTCGTGTAGGCCTTCGACGCATTCAATTTCTCGATACGGTCAAGCTGATCCAAAACGCGCGTTTCATTTAGGCCATTAGCTTGGAAACTTGCTTTCGAATGATCCGCAACGCCCCAATACTCCCAGCCCAATTCCTGGGCTGCTTCTGTCATTTCCTCCAAACTCGCCCGACCATCGCTTGCCGTCGTGTGATTATGAAAAACACCTCGTAGATCGCCAACCTTCAATAACTGAGGAAAACCCGCTCCTTCGGCCGCCTCGATCTCGCCGAGACCTTCACGCAATTCCGGCGGCACGAATTTCAAATCCAACAAAGCGAAAATAGCCTCTTCGCTATCCGCCTCCAAACTATCTTCAAAGGATTCCGCGTCTGCCGGCTTGAGTCCCCACTCGCTCAAACTCAGCCCCCGGGCCAATGCTCGCTGACGCATAAGTACATTATGATCCTTCGATCCTGTAAAATGATGTAACGCGAAGCTGAACTGCTTAGGCGGAACCACACGCAGATCCGCCTGAAGTCCGCTCTCGAAACGTACGCTCGCCTTGGTCTCGCCATGCGCAGTGACTTCCTTGACACCCTCTTGGGCCACAAACCAATCCATAACCGGAGCCGGCGTCGACGAAGCTACAATAAAATCCAGATCGCCCACATGCTCCCGCTTCCGTCGAAAACTACCCGCATGCGACGCCTTCTCCACCTCCGGCAATGCCAGCAGTCCTTCGAGAATCGGCTCTGCCACAGCACGGGCTCTCCACCACAAATGACGTTTTCCGTACGCTTCGCGATTCTTAATTCCTTCGGCGATTTTTTCCTGCGATTTTTTACCGAACCCCTTCAGATCCGCCACGAGCTTATCCTCGCAAGCCTGCTGCAACGCTTCGATACTCGTAACGCCAAGAGCCTTATGAAGAGCCTTAATCTTCTTCGCGCCGAGCCCAGGTATTTCCAACATCAATACAATGCCTGGTTCGACCGATTCCTTTAGCTTATCGTAAAACTCCAATCGCCCTTCCCTGTACAGCGTCTCAATCTTCTCTACCAGCGCCTTGCCGAATCCCGGAATATCGCCAAGCGCGCCCTCTTCGATCAAGGCGCCCAAATCCTCGTCAAGCGTCTCGAGCTTCCTCGCTCCATTCGAATACGCCCGTATCTTAAACGGATTCTCCCCCTTCAATTCCATCAGGGTTGCAATATCATTCAAGACGTCGGCTATCTCGCGTTTGGTCATAATCAAAACAGACTGCGACTTCTCCAGATCAAGGCACGTCGAAAGTTCAACAAAACCAAAATTACCGCCTTCAGCTCAATCAACTGTCGCTCGCGCCCGAAACCCGCTCAAACAAAATCTGAGGCATAATCTTGCCTGCCTCATTCCGCGGAAGCGACTCCATCCTTAGCCACATCTTTGGCATTTTGAAGTCGGCCAGTTTTCCCCAAAGAGCCAAACGCAAATCTTGGTCCACCGTTGCTTCGGCTAGAGGCACGTAAGCAAGAATCAATCGCGAGCCCCACTCACCGTCCTCCACCCCAAAAGCATGAACATCCGAAACCAATCGCGTCTCCTTCAATACCTGTTCGACTTCACTTAAGTCCACCTTCTCTCCGCCCGAGACAATCACACGATCGGAACGACCCAGAACCGTCAGATTCCCGAAGTCATCTAAAGACCCTAGATCCGGGGCCACGACGGAATCCTCTTTTCGCTCATCCTCGCCATAATAGCCTCGAAAGAGCGAACTCGCCCAGATCTGAATACGTCCGATTTCGCCGACTCCGAGTATATTTCCAGCGTCGTCGACAATCGAAAGACGCACATGCGGCAGCGCTTTCCCTTGCCCAGTTTTCCGATCGAGAAATGTCTTGGGTTCCATGGTCGCCACCTGTGCAGCCGTTTCCGACATTCCATAAGTCGGAGCGAGAGGCAGCTTTAAATCAATAGCTCTCTTCAATAGTTCATCGGACACCGGTCCTCCGCCAACAAAAATCGCCCGGTACTCCAAAAGCGACGCAACATTCGCTTCATCGCGAAGCAATCGCTCCAACTGAGTCGACACCAAGGAAAGAAAACGTTCTTCCTCTTCAGTCTCAGACAAAGCTACATGTCCCGCATCAAACGTATCCACCGAGCCGAACACAATCTTCCCCATCGTCAGCAATGACCGGATCAGCTGCATAAATCCACTAACATGATACAACGGCAGTACGCAAAACGACGAAACATGATTCGCATTGAAAAACGCCTGAAAGCCATAAGCCGAAGCAGCAAGCGTCGACCATCGATGCATCGTGAAGCGGATTTTTCCCGACGTGCCACCAGTAGGAATCATTAGCCGAAGCCCAGCAGTGACATCGCTCGAAATCAATCGTACCTCAGAATCAGTTGGGCGAGCGAAGTCATCATTCCGAAGATCACCCAGGATCCAATGAGGCTTCGCGATCGCCTCTGCCGCCGATTGCTCCTGCTCGCCCCATTTGGGATTAAAGCAAAACAGATCCAAATCGCATCTACCCAACGCAAGAAACCAAGCGCAAAAACTTTCAGGATCCGAAACCGATAGAGCAATTCGCAATCTCTCAGAACGATTGTTCTCTTCTAACGCTTCCGCGAACAGAACCGCCGCCTCAATATAACTTTTCCACGTCTCTCCAAATTGAGGAAACAAACCGCCCCTCAATCCAAAATCGAATAGTCTGTCTAAATCCGGTTCCACAACGCTTCAAAATCCTCCAGGGTCGGCAAAACATCTCTTTGTAAAAACGGGCCCAGAAACAAGCCCACCCCTCGGTCCCCAAACAAGGACTCAACTCCGAAGCCCAAGGCATTTTCGCCATCGCCCACTTCAATTGCAACCGACAGGGCAGCCGACGTACCGACCATCGTTTCCAGCGAACTCGAAAAAACGAACGAACCAGGATCTCCCTCTTTCAAACTCTCAATCAATCCTTGGTACTGCCCCGAGAGCGACGGCTTAATCACATACAAGCCCTCCCAATGCTGATCGCGACAGCGATTCAAATCGTCCACCGAAGCAATCGACTCATCCAAAGCAATCGGCGTCGGGTAATCCATCGACAAGCGACGCATCGTGTCTTCAGCTCCACGCATCAATGGCTGCTCTAAAAACTCCACCGGCATTTCTCCTAAATACTCCAACCAGTTCCGAGCTTCGCTTAACTCCAACCCGCCATTCGCATCCAAACGAATTCCGATCTCCCCGCCAGTCAGGCCAAATACACGATCCAACGCTCGTCGTTCCTCTGCAAAATCACGGGTTCCAATTTTGAATTTCAAACAGCGGTAACCCGCTTCCAAAAAAGTCTCCACCGCTCCCATGTCCTCAACGCTTGGAACCAACGCGCTCACCGGCCACGGAGCATTCACTTCTGGAAGGTCATCCTCATGCTCCATCATAGATAAAGCAAACTCCACTCCGAATCGTACGCAAGGATGCCCTCCTAATCCATCGATAACCGATTCGTATTCAAATTCCCCCTTCAAACTCGAGCAGGCCGACAATGCCGACACAAATGACTCCGTCCCGAACGACTCTATCGGAGCCGCCTCTCCAAAACCAACTCGCCCCTCCTCATCGCTCAGTCGAATCAAGATGCCCGATCGCGTCCGCATCGAATCCGAAGCCGTCTGGTACGCCCTCGCAAAGGATCGCCGATACGCCTTGAATTCGAATTCAACCATGGGTTGCGACTCAATCCACCACCTCGCGATTAAGCCATCTTTTTTGAGCCGAACCACGCAAAATACTTGATTCCGAATTTCATACTCTCTATGCCGGATCATGGCCAGTCCGAGCACAGAGAAATTCGACGAGAACGACTTCTATCAGAACGCTGATGCGTTCTTCTCATCACAACGAGACACAACATTCACATACGACGACGTTTCCCTCGCCACGAACTTCAGCGAGATCCTCCCGAAGGACGCAAATCTGGAAACCAATCTCTCCGAGCGGATCGCCCTCAACATCCCGATTATCTCATCGGACATGGACACCGTCACTGAGTGCGAAATGGCTATCGCCATGGCGACGTGCGGCGGAATGGGCATCATTCACTACAACATGCCCTACCGGGAACAAGTCTCCCAAGTCACTCGTGTTAAGTACCATATCAATGGACTGCTCCCCAACCCGATCACAGTTCAGCCTGACATCCTCATTGGCGACGTGCTCGAGCTGATCGACGAAAAGGGTTACAAGTTCAAGACTTTCCCTGTCACGGAGAGTAACGGCAAACTAGTCGGTCTGCTCAGCAGCCGAGTGGTCAAGGCCCGCTACAGCCACATCAAAGTTTGCGACGCGATGGACCCGACCAGCGAGGTTTTTACGCTAAACGAATCCGAAATTAAGCAAGATCCGATCGGAATTGCCGACAAATTCTTCAGCAACCACCTCGGAATCAACAAACTGCTAGTCGTCGACAACGAAAATCACCTCAAGGGTCTCGTCAGTATTTCCGACATCGAACGCATCATATCCGAAAAGCAAAGCGTTCTAAAGCCAGCTCGCGATTCCGATTTCCGCCTCTTGGTTGGGGCAGCGATCTCAACTATTTGGAAAGCCGACGGAACTCTCGATAATGACGCGATCCTCGAGCACGTCACCAATTTGCGTGACGAAAAAGTGGATGCGATCGCCGTTTCCGCAGCCCACGGCCACAGCGCTGGCATCGGACAAGTCGTCAAACTCCTTCGCAGTGAATTCGCCGATCTCACAATAATCGCCGGAAATGTCACTTCCGCCAGCGGAGTCGAATACCTAGCCGATTGCGGTGCCGATTCAATCAAAGTCGGCCAAGGCCCCGGATCGATCTGCACCACACGTATCGTTGCCGGCGTAGGAATCCCTCAACTTTCCGCACTCTATTCGGCAGCCAAAGGAGCTGCCAAGAAAGGCGTCCGCATTATCGCCGACGGCGGCATCACGAAATCCGGCGATATCGTGAAAGCGATGACTCTCTCTGACTGCGTCATGCTCGGCGGATTGCTCGCCGGCAGCCGGGAAGCCCCTGGCGACATCATAGAGATCAACAACACGCTCTATAAACAATACCGTGGAATGGGTAGTCTCAGCGCCATGGAAAAAGGCAGCGCCGCCCGCTATGGTCACAACCAGAAAGACACCGCCCGCAAACTGACTGCCGAAGGCATTGAAGGCATGAAGGAAGTACGCGGATCGGTCGTCAACACTCTCGCCGAAATGGCTGGTGGTCTCCAAGCCGGCATGGGCTACAACGGAGCCAAGGACCTCGCAGCGCTCAAGCAAAAGGCGCGCTTCGTCCGCATCAGTTCCGCAGGTATGAAGGAATCCTCTCCTCACGACGTAATCGAAGTCGCCAAACGCGGATAGGCAGAAACCCAAGATTACGCTCTCAACCCACTCTTGCGCCGGGCGCAACTATTGCGAGCGATCCCAGTCTTTTCCTCGATTTCAGAGGACGAGGCAGGCAGCCTCCTAGGTTTGCTTGCCCTAGCGCCAGCCACATTCAATCAATCCACTTTCCAAATTTCATCCATATAGACCATGGCTCTCAACGAATTTAAAAGCAGACTCATCGCCGATTGCGGCATCAGTATGGGCGACGAAGGTAAAGGCCGACTTATTTCCGAAGTCGTTCAAGAGCTCACCGCGAGCACCGGCCAGGACAATCCCGTCGACGTAGTTATCAAAATCAACGGAGGAGCTAACTCCGGACACACCGCTGGCGGTCTCAAGCTCAACTTGCTGCCTGCGGGAGTCGTCGATCAATCGGTGAAGGTTCTCGCAATCGGAGCCGGAGTCGTTGCCGATCCACGCAAGTTTCTATGGGAATTGAAACCAGTTGACGCCAAGGGTTACCGCGTGACCGAGCGGCTCGCCATCGACGAACGGACCATGGTTTCCGACATCACTCACCGCCTTCTCGACCTCGCTTGGGAATGGTACCGCGTCACCATCATCAACGAAGAACCACGCGGCAGCACTGGACGCGGCATCACGCCGTCTTACTCGGACGAAGTCGGCCAATTTCAACTACTCTACTGCGACTATCTCTACAGCAAAGAAGCTTACGCCGAAAAGCTAACTCAAAAAGTAAACCGCGCCTGCAAAGTCATCCAGCACGTCTGCGAAGTCACGGAAGACGCTTGGAATGGATTTTTCGATACCCTCACTCAAGCCGAAACCAGAGCCAATGCCGACGCCCTAGAAGCCGGATTGTTCGAGGAAAGCGAATTCGACTTCGGACGCTTCAAAGGGGACGCTCCATTCACGCTTAATCTCGATGCGGTCATCGACACCTATTGGGATGCCGGACAACAATTGAGCGAACATATCCAAGACGTTCGCGAGATCGTACGCCAAGCCGAAGCCGCAGGTAAATACGTCATCGGCGAGTACGGCCAGGCTTACTGGCTCGATAAGCGCCAAGGTTTCTCTCCAAACGTATCGGCTTCGCACACCTACGCTCCGGAATTCTTCAACTCCGCCTGCGTACCCGTCCAGCCCCTGCACGTTTTCGGCGTAGCCAAGGCTTACGACACGAAAGTCGGCACGCACGTATTTCTCACCAAGGTCGACGGTCCTCATCCCCTCTTCGATCGATTGAGAAAGCTCGAATTCGGTACCTCCACTGGACGTCAGCGAATGGTTGGCTGGTACGATGCCATCGAAAAGGCCGACACGCTTCGTTATGGCGGATACGACGATTTGATGATCAACAAGATCGACGCCCTCGGTCACGGTGGCGACTGGAACGGCAATCTCAAAATCTGCATAGCCTACGAAGACAAAAACGGAAACCGCCTATACCGCGTTCCGCGCAACGACGCTCTTCGGATGACTCTCAAACCCGTGTATCAAGAATACGCCGGTTGGAGCCAAGACATCTCGACCGCTAGAAACTTCGCCGACCTACCGGCCGAAGCCCAAGCTTATGTAGCTGGAATGGTCAGGAGCATTTTGGATTCCGCTTACCATGGCGAAGAATGGCCCGAGATCTTGCCAAACCTTCGATACCTCGGAGTCGGTCCCATGCCTGCGCAGATCATTAAAGATCTCCCGCAAACGCGTGAGCTACTCGCGTTCGATCGCCCACAGTAGCCCCAAAACCTTACCTATCAAGTAGAAGAGCAATCCTGGCACGCTAACCGCAACAAACGGTACAGCGTTTCCAATTTCGGAAGATCGAGACCCGCCTCGATACCCAAGCGCAATGGTTCACCCCAGATTGCACCCACTTCCACACTCCTGCCTGCGAGATAATCGACTAGGCTTGATGGCTTGTATTCGCCCATCGAGCGGGTCAGAGCAAATTGCTCGTCCATAAAATCGGGCTCAATCTCCATACCCAGGGCGGCCGCGATATCAACGATCTCCTCCATCAGTCCTCTAGCCAAACGACTAAGACCAGCATCCGAAACAATCACATCGGTGCTGACTTCGCCCGCAGCAATTGAAAGACCGTTAAACGGTACGTTCCAAACGAGCTTTTTCCACTGCATAAGTTTCAAATCATCCGTTACGCGACAATTCGCTCCGGATCGATTTAACAATTCACCGATTTCCCTCGTTTGCTTAGAAGCCGGGCCACCATGCTCGCCAATCGCAACCGAGCCTAAAAGGTAATTTTCAACCACACCCGGATCGACTCGATTCAAACAAGTGAAACACAACCCACCAAGTATTCGGTTTTCGGGAAAGAGTTTCGCAAGCAACTCATCCCCTCCCAATCCATTTTGAAGGGTTAAAAGCGATGTATCGGGTCCCACGATGGGAGTAAGCAAACTAGGCAAATCCGCGTTTGCAGTCGCTTTCAATGCGACGATAACCAAATCGACGACACCGATTTCCGCAGAATTACGATAACCTTTGACCGACTCCAATCGAAAATTTCCATCGGACGCTCGAACACGGATTCCATTTTGCGATATCGCCTCGAAATCACTCCGCAAAAGGAAAGAAACATCCTCACCGAGCCGCTGTAAACGAGCTCCATAGTACAACCCAATTGCTCCCGCGCCTACGATTCCAATCTTCATCCAAGGTTTAGGCGTCGAAAACAGCTAACTGACCGTCTTGACACTCTGACAAACTGGCGAAAATGCCGTATTTTCTGAGATTCTTCACAATCGAATATAAATATGCCGAAACCGCGGCGGAACGCGCAATCATGAGTATTTTCGAGAAGCGTCAAGCTTGTTCGTTTGTAAAAATTCGCTTCAAACCGTGCAGGCGTCACTCGGCAAATTACTCGATGTACCGCCAAGGCCAAATAAGCTTAACTCTCAAAGCACCCCACACATTCATACGAATACCCGCATACTCTCTTAAACCCAACACAACAACTCAGTTAACATCATAACTACCAGCAACTTGAGAGAAATACAGGTAACAGACTCACAGATTAGGCTTATCTACGCATTTCGATAGACGTATTACACCGTGTAGAACAGTGTAATAATCGC
>JAPKDW010000190.1 GCA_028822375.1 Opitutaceae bacterium
ATTGAGGATTGGGTTGAGGTATCGCGGGGTAAACCCGCTCCTACAATTTGGCAAACTCTGGGGTGGCAAACAAAGGGCGCAGATATTCACTACCTCAGGGCTTGCCCCGGGGATGCTTTATTGTCCAAATCGATTGGTTGCAGCGTTATATGAGGCAGTGCTTCCATCCAGGCTTTACGGAGGAGCGCCCGGCAACGAATTCAGCAAAATGGACGCGACAATAAATTTTAGACGACCGATCGGGCGTCGCTTTTCAGCAATCCTCTTTTCGGGGGCGATTTTTGGTAGCGTTTGGGCTGCGAAACCGCAGGAAGAGTCGGATTCGATTGTGAGCGAGAAGGACTCGGTTAAACTGGTAGAGGATTCGACTGTTAGCGAGGCGATTAGCCGTCGCCCGGATTTGTCTTTTGCCAATGTGACGATCGATGGCGAGTCGTCGCGGCGTTCCTTGGGAAGCATATCTGCGGATTCAGTGACTTCGGTAGAGGTTATGAAAGCGGTGACTTCGGACCAGGACGCGGATTCTTTGGGTGGGTCGATTAGTCTTAGGAGTCGACCTGCTTATCTTCAGAAAGCGCTTACGACGAATATTAGCGTGAGTTCGGTTTACGAGTCGGTCGTGGGAAAGTTCGGACCGGATGCTAGTATTTCGATTGGCGGTCCTTTGAATGAAGCGAAGACGCTTGGTGGGCGTATTTCCTTGGGCTATGAAAAGGAGCAAGAGGGGACTCAGATGATGACCAAGGATTGGTTTCGCCGGAACGTCGATGGCGAGTCGGAAATCGTTCTTAAGGAGTATCGAGTTTCCGATAATCCGATGACAATGACGGATAAAGATATTGGAGCTTCCTTGGATTTCAAGGTGCGCGATGAGTTGCGCTTTCATTGGAGAGGCAGTTATCGCAACCTGAAGACTCATTCGGAATTGCCTCACTACGAGTATCGTTTGAGCAAAGGGAAGTATGAGTCGGTTGACGCCAATGGAGGCAATGTAAGCGGCGCGTTGGTCGAGCGGGGCAATCATGGGTATGATTCTGAGCGCGAACAAATCGAGAGTTCAATTGGCGCCGATTGGGATAGCGAACATTGGGAGGCCGATCTAAAGTTTACGTACCAGGATGCGCAATACACGCCGATCGATTACTACAGTATGGATTTCGTCCAGACGGATGTCGATTTGCGCTACGATATTCAGGATCATCGATTTCCGCAGGTGGTGACTACGGATGGGAAGGATCTTTTCAATCCGGAGAATTTTCATCTCGAGGATTTTATGGAGCGGGACCGGATTGACGATGAATCGGATACGATTGTTTCTTCGAAAGTGAAGTGGAAGGATTTGTTTGGAAGCGAGTATTTCTCATTGCGGATGGGATTGAAGAGCCGGGCTCGCGATAATGTCCTGAGTTACGAATCGGCTTACTATGACGGGCAAACCGGCGAGGATGCGTTTTGGCTTTCCTCGGCTTTTAAGGGCGATACTGGTCGAGATTTACTTGAGGGAAATTACCGTTTGGATATGCAGGTCGATAAAGGTTTGGCGGATTCGTATATCGCCGATAATTTCGACACGTTCACCTACGATGAACGGCGCTCGCGCGAACGTTCGGATGCTTCTTCCTACGAGGTCGAGGAGCAAGTCGATGCCTATTTTGGTATGGTCGATTTCAATCGTGGCAAGTGGCGATCCTTGGTTGGAATGCGCCAGGAAGACACGTCTATCGCGTTTCAGAGTAACGAGGTTTTGTTGGGGAAAGATGCTTTGGACAAAGATGGGGACGGCGATTTCGAGGAGTTCGTTTATCTTGCAACGAATCCTACTACAGGTTCGTCGAACTATGGGCATGCGTTTCCAAATGCCCATGTTCGCTATCGATTAAATGATCGGGCGACGTTTATCAGTTCGTATACTAACACGATTCAGCGTCCTTTGTATGGCGATGTCGTGCCTTATCGACGTGTTGATTTGGAGGATCGAGAAATCTCGGAAGGCAATCCGGATCTGAGACCTACGCTTTACACGAATGTGGATTTTTCGGTCGATTTGAAAGTAGGGGATGAAGGGATGTTTTCGGCGGAGCTTTTCGACAAGGCTGCCGAAGACTACATTTTCTCTGGCGAATCAATTGTTTCCGGCGGCGTGTATGATGGCTATGAACGGACTCGCGACGAGAATAGCTCGAATGCTCAGATTCGCGGAATGTCGCTAACATGGAATCAACCGGTGCATCTACCTCTATTGGGGGATGGCTTGTCGTTTAATTGCAATTACGTGAAACAGGAGACGGAGCTCGAGTATCCGAATCGACCAGGGGAGGTTTTGCAACTGGCGGGTCACCCGGATAATGAGGTGAAATTCGCGTTGAGCTATGAGGGAGAAAAATTGTTCGCTCAAGTGAAGGTCAACGTCGAGGACGAGAGAATCTATCGTGTGGGCAGCAGTTCGGAAGAGGATCGTTATGTCAGCTCGCGGAGCCGAGTAGACCTGTCTGTCAGCTACAATATTCAGAAGAAGACGCGTTTGTACGCGAGTTGGGGCAATGTCACCAACCAATCATACATGGAGACCTATGAAGGGGACCCCTCGCATTCGACGGGTTTCCGAGATCGAGGTTGGAGAATTCGGACGGGCGTTAAGTTAGAGCTGTAGGATTCGCGCGATTGTCGCCTCATCGTTTCATTGTCCCGTCGAACGGGTATGCATCAACTTAGGCCTATGTTGAGGAAATTGTTACAGGACCCACATCGAAAGGGAGGCCTAGCTCTTCGAGCTGAACTCGGTGTAGCTACGTCGCAAGGAGGCGTGGTTTTTAGACGATAGGTTGTTGAATCAGGTAGCGGCCGATCTTACGTCTTCGTTTCGCTACGCCGATACATGCTGAGCGGCTATTGCAGAGGTTAGAGATGACCGCTCGGAGATCGGTCGCTACCTTTAGAGCGCTTGCGCGTGAAATGCGTCACTCCGGCTTCTTGAAAATCATTAAGTGTTGCCAGGGAAGTTCGTTTTTGGTTTCGACCCATTCGAATCCTACAAGAGCCATTTCCTTTCGTGCCTGAGTTTGGCTCATTTTGTGTAACGGCTTTATGGGCACGTTTTGATCTTCGGCCCGATACTCGAGAAGGTAGACGATCCCGCCAGGTCGCAGAGCTTTGAGGATCGAGGTCATCATTTCGAAGGGGTGCGAGAATTCGTGGTACGCATCTACGAAGAGTGTGGCGTCAATTGAGTTCTCGGGCAGTTGAATGCTCTCAATGCTACCCATGTGCGGTTGCACATTCGGGGTATTCGTTTCCTTGGCCCTTTTTGCCAGAAAATCGAGCATCTCTTGTTGGATGTCGACGGCGATTACTTTTCCTTGCGGCAAAAGCTTGGCCAAGCGGAAACTATAGAAGCCGGAGCCAGCTCCGATATCGGCGATAATCGTATCCGGTTTTAGATCGAGCAGTTCGATTGCCTTGCTGGGAGCTTCCTCCGCTTCACGCGTATCGCGTTCAAGCCAGGAGATCCCTTGATGACCCATGACTTGAGCGATTTCGCGACCAAGATAGTATTTGCCGATCCCGTCACGCGTTCGCTCTCCGATTGTGTAGCGCGAGTCGCTTTTATCTTGAGCGAGCAGGAATGGAGAACTTATCAGCGAGCTGAAAAGAATTAGAGCGATGGATCGAATATTCATGAATTTTATAGTTTGCCTCTAAAGGGTTCCAAGGGAGCTTCCCAGGCTACGGCTCCGATGGCGTCGATTGTGCGTTTGTAGACTTTGTCTGAGCTGGTGACGTAAAGGGTGTCGCGATTAGGTCCGCCGAAAACGACGTTGGAGAGTTTCTTGTCCTGCGGTTTGGAGAGGATAGCTTTCTTTCTTTTGAGCGCTTGAGAAGGCGTTTAAGAGGATGAGAAAAAATGGGGCGAATGGTTTCATGGGTGGGTGTATTGGGAAAGGCTGAGAGGTTCCTTGTTAGAGTTCAAATCATTAGCTTACCTTTACTGAATGAAAAGGTGTACAGGCTTCGAGCCTGTTTTTTCACAGGCAGGATGCCTGTGCGCCTATGAAGAAGGAGGAGCTGGTTTTTGCAGTGAGTCGTCACTGTCTTCGTTGACAAGATTACGGCCTCGCACATAGAAATGCACGCATGCCATTACCCCATTATCAAATCTCCGAAAGCGGAACACTAGATCGTCGTTCCTTCGTTGTTGCAACGAGTTCGTTGGCCGCGGCTGCCCTTTGGTCGACACGAGCGGTTGGGGCAGTGACGCAGCGACCCAAATTTTCTTCCTACCCATTCACGCTTGGCGTTGCATCAGGCGATCCGAGTCCGGATGGCATGGTCTTGTGGACGCGCTTGGCGCCGAGCCCGCTTGATGGCGGAGGAATGAACGATGACCTAATCGAAGTTTCGTGGATGGTCGCCGAGGATGAAGCGATGACGAAGGTCGTGAAGAAGGGCAAGACGACCGCTCGTCCTGATTGGGCTCATTCCGTACACGTCGAGGTTGAGGGACTTTGGCCGGATCGTTGGTATTGGTATCAGTTTAAAGCGGGCTCGGAAGTGAGCCAGGTTGGGCGTACGCGAACGATGCCACTGCCCGGAACGATGCCAGATCGACTTCGCTTTGCGTTCGCTTCGTGTCAGCATTACGAGAGCGGTTATTATACGGCGTTCGAACACATGGTTCGCGAAGACTTGGATCTGATCGTTCACTTGGGCGATTATATTTACGAGGGAGCCGGCAAGGAAAACCGGATTCGGAAGCATACGGGTCAGGAAATCGAATCAGTCTCGGATTACCGCAACCGCTACGCTCTCTATAAGTCAGATCCGGCTCTGCAAGCGGCTCATGCAGCGGCTCCCTGGTTGGTCACGTGGGACGATCACGAAGTGGATAACAACTACGCGGCTGACATCTCCCAAGATGCAGGTGTGGATAGAGAGGGCTTCCTGCTACGCCGGGCCAACGCCTACAAGGCTTATTACGAACATATGCCCTTGCGAATAGCTTCATTGCCGCAAGGTCCTGATATGTTGCTTTATCGGAATGTTTCGTTTGGCGACTTGGCTGATTTTTTCGTTTTGGATACGCGTCAATATCGGACCGATCAACCCTGCGGCGACAGGAGATCGGTAATTTGCGAGGAGGCGATGAATCCGAGTAATACAATGCTCGGAAAGGAGCAGCGCGAGTGGTTGATGAACGGTATGGAGCATTCGCCGGCGGAGTGGAACGTGCTTGCTCAACAAGTGATGATTGCTCAACACGATCGCGATTACACTGAAGAGATCGGGTTTAGCATGGACAAATGGACGAGCTGCGAAGTTGAACGACTAAAGTTATTGGAGTTTATGGGGCAAAATGAAATTCGGAACCCCGTAGTATTGACGGGCGATATTCATTCGAATTGGGCCAATGAACTTTGGATGGAAGCATTGGATCCGAATTCGAAACCGGTCGGCGTAGAATTCGTCGGAACTTCGATCAGTTCGGGCGGAAACGGAAAGCGTACGCCCGATCATATTAACGAGATCAAGCGGGACAATCCGTTCGTCAAATTTCACAATGTCGAACGTGGATACGTCAGTTGCGATGTGACTCAGAAAGAGTGGAAAACACACTACCGAACCGTGGAGTATGTCGAACAGAAGGGAGCGTCACTGAATACGCGCGCTTCGTTTGTCGTCGAAAACGGGAGACCGCGGTTGAATGAAATTTAAGAGACTGTTCAATAAAGTCCGTTTCTTCGAGCAAATCAACTGTAGGGCGGGTCGCTGACCCGCCGCTTGAAATGAGATGTCGCCTCAGCGAGACGACCTACAGGAACCAAAGATTCGGATTTACGATTGTAGGGCGGGTCGCTGACCCGCCTATTAGGATGAGATGTCGCCTCAGCGAGACGACCTACAGGAACCTAAGATTCGGATTTACGATTGTAGGGCGGGTCGCTGACCTGCCGCTTGAATGAGATGTCGCCTCAGCGAGACGACCTACAAAACCGAACTATTCAGAATTACCGTATTGGGTTTCAATTGGTGTGTTCATTCCGACTAAAACATGCGAGTCGAGACGCCTCGCACCACCTTTTTGAGTTTGATGGGGTGGATCGAGGCCTCTGGAATCGGTTTTTGATTTGCCCTTTGATACTCAGTTTCTGCAGCTGACCTTTAAAATCACAACCTTGTGATTTTAAAGGTCAAGGCATGTGGGATTACTCCGACTCTGAGAGGTGGCGTTCGGCTTCGATTGCAGCTTGGCAGCCCATGCCTGCAGCGGTGATCGCTTGGCGGTATACGTGGTCGGAGCAGTCGCCTGATACGTAGACGCCGGGAATGGCGGTTTTCACTTGGCTTCCGGTTTCCGGAAGGAAGTAGCCATTGTCATCAACAGGAATGGCATCGGCAAATGGACCTGTGTTTGGAAGGTGTCCGATGGCTATGAATACGCCTTTGCAATCGATTAAGCTGACTTCGCCGGTATTGCGATTTTTAACGCGGATCCCGTTAACGTTACCGGTTTCGTCAGCTTCGATCTCTTCAACCAACGTATCCCAAGCCATTTCGATTTTTTCGTGAGCGATCGTGCGTTCGGCCATGATCTTGGAAGCTCGTAATTCGTCGCGGCGATGGATGAGCGTGATTTTACGGCAAAAACGGGTGAGGAAAAGCGCTTCTTCGCAGGCAGTATCGCCACCACCAATAACTACGACGTCCATGTCGCGATAGAATGCGCCGTCGCAAGTCGCACAGGTAGTGACTCCCTTGCCGCCGAACATTTCCTTTTCTCCGGGGACACCGAGAAGGCGAGGGGAGGCTCCGGTTGAAATGATTACGGCGCGCGCTTTGTACTCTTTATTCGCGGATCGGATCGTGTAGGGAGTTTGCGAAAAATCAACCGACTCGATGAAGCTTTGCTCGAATCTCGTGCCGAATCTCGTGGCTTGCTTGCGAAGGTTGTCCATGAGCATGAAACCGTCGATTCCTTCGGGGAATCCTGGGAAATTCTCCACTTCGCTCGTTTGCGTCAGTTGCCCGCCAGGTAGGTTGCCTTCGATTACGAGGGGGTTAAGACTTGCTCGGGCGGTGTAGATTGCGGCGGTTAGACCGGAGCAACCGGTACCTACGATGATGACGTTTTCGATTTCGGTAGACATGGTGTTTTTGGACTGGGGTGTAAAAATGAAGGTTCGGAGATGACAAAAAGGGATCGATTTGGCAATCGGAGAGTGACAAAAAGATTAGCTTTCAATCTTCGGGCTTCTGGCATAATCGATTTTTGTGAGTTCACTAGTCGATACGCATACGCACCTCGAGCGATTTCATCGTAATGGCGTCTTGAGTAATATCCTTGAAACGTCAGCAGCAGTAGGCGTCGACCGTATGGTCGCGGTAGGTACGGATTTGGATGATTGGGATTTGTACGCGGAAATGGCCGAAGAGCATTCTGGTAGGATTGATTATACGGTGGGCATTCACCCATGTTCGATTGAATCGGATTGGGAAAACGCAGCGAAACAGATCGAAGCGTATTGGGAGCGACCGAATCGCCCGGTAGCTCTGGGAGAGATCGGATTGGATCGGTTTCACCTGCCTAAAGAAACGGACGGTGCAAAAGTGATTTTCGAACAGCAACAGGCTGCCTTTGCTTGCCAGCTGCAATTGGCGAAAGGTTTAGACGTGCCGGTTGTTATTCATTCGCGAGGCGCTTTTGACGAATGCGTGGAGATGATTGACGCTTCGGGTATAGATTGGAATCGAGTGATTTTTCATTGTTTTTCCGAAGGTCCGGGAGAAATGAAGCAGCTCCTCGATCGTGGAGGATACGGAAGTTTCACCGGCGTGATAACATTTAAAAACGCCGAATCGGTCCGCGAAGCGGCGAAACTGCAAGGTCTAGACCGATTGATGATCGAAACGGACGCGCCCTATTTATCGCCTATGCCGCATCGCGGAAAGCCAAACGAACCGGCTTATCTTAGACACACGGCAGATTTCTGCGCGGACTTGTTTGGGGTAGATGGGGATACGTTTGCCGCAAAGACCACTGAAAACGCGTACGCGTTTTACGGGTTGAAGTAGAGGTTTTGCCCACAGATTGCTCAGATTAGCACAGATGGAGATTTTTAGATTGGTGTTTTATCTGTGTTAATCTGAGCAATCTGTGGGCAGGTTTTTCTCTATCGTGTGAAGGGTTTGTGGATGTGAGAACTGCGGCGGAGCGCATACGCGTCAACTTAACTGAAATCGTCTGACGGAGTGGAGCGCAGATGGCGAAGCAAAACCACCCCGACGTGTCGGGGTAGCTACGCCGAGACTTCGGCGTGGGATCTGCAATAATTCTTTCAAATAGAGCTAAGTTGACGCGTATGCGCTTAGCGGGACCGCTCCTACGGTTTAGAGTCAAATCGATATCAGACTGAAACCACGCCGCGCTGCGACACAGCAATGTGTCGATGCGCGGTTCGTTTAAGCGGGATGATACAAGGCGTAGGAGCGGGTTTACCCCGCGATCACTGCAGTGCTATCGCGGGGTAA
>JAPKDW010000191.1 GCA_028822375.1 Opitutaceae bacterium
CGCTCCACTCCGTCAGACGATTTCAGTTAAGTTGACGCCAATGCGCTTAGCGGGAAGATCGGCCGCTACCTTTAGTAAGACAGAATTCTCCGCATTATTTCAGTTCGAGGATAGCTATATCATTGGTTCCCGTTGCCATCTCAATTGAAGAGGCTAAAGAAAGCGATCCGTCCGATTTGATTTTATAGATTGAGAGTTTATTGTCTCCGGAATCCTTAACTAATAGATGTTTGCCGCTTGGCGAGACATCCAGCTTCCAGGGAATGTCTCCGACTTTGGTTTGGCCCATTGGGCTTAGTCTGCCATCCGATTCCACTCGAAAGGTGAACACGCTGTCTTCGTCTCCCGCAAAGTCACGGATTGCGACGAATAGCATTTTTCCATCGGGGGACATGACCAGGTCGGAGGCATGCAGGTCGCGTTTTCCTTGTTCGAAGGGAGATCGCCGCGACATAGTGATCGCGTGTTGTCGATCGGTTAGCTGACCGTCCTTTCCGATTTCGTACACGCTGACGCCCAGTTGTTGTTCGTTGCTAAAATAGACGATCGGCGAGGACGGATGATAGGCGACATGTCTAGGGCCGAACATTGCGGGAGGATTTGCGTTGAACGGTTCGAGCGAGCTTAACTGGCCGGTTGATTCGTCAAACGAGTACTGAAAAAGCGCATTGTTGTTTTTTACGCAAGGGATGTACACGAACCGATTGTCTCGGGTCGTTAGTATGCAGTGCGCTTCCTTGTTGGGGGCGTTTTGCGAGTATACGGCGTCGCCCACTTTTCCGTTTTTATCAATGGGGTAAACGGCGATTGCTCCGCTGCTATAGTGCGCCGTCATAAAATAACGGCCGCTGCGATCGACGCTGGTGTAGCCTGCTGGTTGCTCAAGCGTGGAGGTTGCGATCAAATGCATATCGCCGCTCTTTGAAACCTTAACGGTAGCGACCGATGGCGTCTCTTTGCTCGCTCCATTGATAACGAGGAATTCGCCGTTGGGGTGACTTGCAATGCCTGCTGGCGGAAATGGGAGCGGTAATGATTGTTCCCGTATTATAGAGACGCCGCTAGCAGATTCTCGAAACGAAAGACTCAGCAATTGTTGATTCGGTCTGTCGGGCGCGAATACGCTGAAGGTATTGTTTCCGCGAGAGGCGGGGCGGCTCAGTAGAAGGAGAACGCAGAGTGAAATAAAACGGATCATAATGTGGCTTAGAATCCCTTTTATAGGGTGTGGGTGCAATATTGATTTTGTAGCGCGTCGCCTAAATGTTTTCGTTCATACCCATTGATGCGGCGAGCGATCTGCGAATACTACGGCTTAGGTTTTATAAAACCACTTCCGTCTTCGTGGGACTGCGCCGAGACAAGGAGCGCATACGCGTCAACTTAACTGAAATCGTTTAAAAACCACCCCTACGTGTCGAGGTAGCTACGCCGAGAACTCGGTGTGGAGTCTGCAATAATTCTCTCAATGGTCGTTTCAATGATCTCCTCATTTTGTACTAAACGCTTAGCGTTGTAAGCGCCTTCGGGACTATTGAATGTGGTCTTTTAGAAGTCGAATGGCGGCCTTAAGGTCGTTTGATTTAAGCGTTCGCATGATATCCTCGTGCTCTTTATGGCTTTCCATAAGGTCTTGGTGCCGCGAGTAGGGAAGGGCCATTGTGGTCATTAGGGGAAGCCAGAGCACGCGGAGATTCTCTTTGGAATAGTTTTCGATAATCGCTCGATGGAAAGCGATATCGTGTTCGATGACTTCCGATAGGTCTCCCATCTCGGCGGCGACTCTGAACTGCCTTAAGATTTTTTCCATCGAGAGAACCGTCTCTTCGGTCCAGTCCGGAAAGCCTTCCCGAATGGCAAGGGTTTCGAGGTCCCGCCGCGTTCTGAGATAGATCGCTCGAGCTTTCTTCGAGGGCGAGACGTTTATGGATGCCCCTTTGTTGGGAAGCGCCTGAAGCAGTCCTTCTTTCGAAAGCTCAAGCATCACGTCTCGAATCGGACCACGGCTCACGCCAAAGTGTTTGGCCAAGGCCTCTTCTTTGATTCGCGTGCCTTCGGCCCAGCGTCCTGCTAGAATTTGACCGCGAAGCGAGTCGGCGATCTGGCGTTTCAGCGTAGTTGGCATGAAGATTTTTATGATTATGGGTTGACCTTTACTGAAGAATAGGGCGTTAGTTTTTGTAAATTGTCAACAATCTACAGAAAGTCAACCATGCAAACAAGAGTGAAACTAAGGAAATCAGAGACTTTCTGGGAGGTGAATTTGGTCGCTCCTGAAAGAAAACCGCCGACTTTCGATTTCCAAGTTTTTTCGGAGCTAGGGGAGGCGCTAGATGAGATTGAGTCGGCTGTAGAGCGTTGCGAAGAGGGTTCTCCTCGTTGCGTGTTCATTAAGAGCTCCTCGGACCGCTGCTTTTGCGCGGGAGCGAATATCGATATTCTGAATACTTTGTCGGAGAAGACGATGGCAGATTGGGTTGCGACGGGTCACCAAGCGCTCAGTCGGTTGGAGGATCTTCCGATTCCTGTGGTCGCGAGCGTCCGAGGCTATGCATTGGGAGGCGGTTTGGAGCTGGCCTTGGCCTGCGATCTCATCGTATGCGACCGGACCGCCAAACTGGGATTGACGGAGGCGAATATCGGTTTTGTCCCTGGATGGGGCGGCTCTTATCGGCTTCCCCGCAGAGTTGGAGCCTCTAGAGCGAAGCGGATGTTTTATTCAGCGGAGATCGTGGAGGCTGATTCCGCGTTGTCTATTGGACTGGTCGATGAAGTGGTGGATGGCTCCGAGCTGACTGGCTGGCTTGAGGGCTTCTCGAAAAGCGCATCTTCGAAAAGCGTGGTCGGGATTCGAGGTTTCAAGAGCATTCTGAATGAGCAAGATCGCGCGTCTCGAGAGGCAAGTCTGTTGGCGGAAACCGAGTACTCTTTGAAATGCATCAAAAACGCGGATACAAAGCGACGCATAAGGGAATTTCTGGAAAAACGAAAATCATAACGCATATGGAACATCAAGAAGCAGCGCTCGAGGGACTTAAGATACTGGATTTCTCTCATGTTTATCAGGGTCCGGTGGGAACGCAAATCCTTGCCGACTACGGCGCGGATGTCATTAAGGTCGAGCGACCTGGAGTAGGGGATTGGAGCCGATCTTGGGGGCCGTTCGTGAAGGGCGTCTCCTTGCCATTCGCTAATCTGAATCGAAACAAGCGCTCGGCTGCGATCAATTTGAAGTCCCCTGAAGGCAAAGTCTTCGCGCACAGACTCGTTGAGGGAGCAGATGTGCTCGTCCATAATTTCAGGAAAGGGGTTATGGAGAAAAACGGGTTGGGATACGAGGAGGTCAAGCGAATCAATCCATCTATCGTTTATGCCTGGAGCAGCGGTTGGGGTGATAGTGGCCCCTATGCGGATAGCGGTCGAGCTGGACACGATATGATGGCGCGGGCGGAAGCCGGTTGGTTCGTGGATATGGGAGAAGGAAAGGCGCCTATACCGGGAGGCGTTAGCATCGACTACTGCGCGGGATTAAACTTGATGAACGCGATAATGATGGCCCTGTTACGTCGCGAGAAAACGGGTGCTGGGCAGTTCGTATCTACGGACCTGCTAAGCGTGGCCTTTCATGCCCATAGCTGGGAGGGGGCGATAGAACTCAATGCGGAGAAAATCGACGTGCCTGCCGCGGTTGGAGGAACGGAAGCCGCTATTCTAAAAGCTTTCCTTACTGCGGATGGGGCAATTGAGTTGTCACCAGTATTTTCGGACAATGCTTTACGCGACATTTCAGTGGCGATGGAGCTGGGGGATTTGTCTTTAGATTCTCGATTTGAAACTGAGGCTCTTCAGATCGAAAATAGTGGAGAATTGAATGGGCTACTCGCCGAACGTTTTTTGGCGAAGACAACCGCGGTTTGGTTGGAAGAACTGGAATCGGCCGGCGTTCTTTGCGCTCGCGTAAATAGCTTCGCCGAGGCGCGGAAGGATCCTCAAATTAAAGCGAATCGAATGGTCCTGGAAATGGAGCATAAGCGAGCGGGAAAGTTGAAGTTATTGGGGGTTCCAGTTCGGCTTCACGATACCCCTATGAAATTGAGGTACGCACCCCCCGATTTGGGTGAGCACTCGCGAGAAATCGCTGAGGAACTCGGTTATGACGAAGCGGAAATTTCTAAACTTTTCGAATCGGGAGCTCTGCAGTGCGATAACGACTAGGTTTTAGTCTATTGGGTTTGTTATCGAAATAGTTTTGCAACAATTCGATGTATATCATATCATAAAAATGAATACGCATTTTGAAAACCTGCTTCGTCCGTTTGAAGAACTCCCGGGGGAAATAGCGCGTTCTCTTAGTGAAGAGGGATTTGTGGTTCTCCCGAATATGGCGGATTCCGAGACTTTGTTGGCGCTGCGTACGGCCCTTGATGATCTGGTCAGCTCTGAGGGCAAAGACGCGGCTCTTGAGCACCATCAGGAAACGGGAGCCCACCGGATTGCGAACCTCGTCAACAAGGGTCGCATATTCGAGGACGCTTGGTCTCATCCCTTGATTCTCGCTTGCTGTGCCCACATGTTTGGCAGACCGTTCAAGTTGAGCTCTTGTAACGGAAGAGAGGCACTCCCGGGTGGGGGCCATCAACCCTTGCATAGCGACTGGAAATACGAACGGGGACCCATTGACAGTGCCCACTCTTGTAATGCGTTATGGGCTGTGGATGATCTTACGGCCGAAAATGGCGCGCCACGATTGGTGCCTAAAAGCAATCGGATATCGGGTCGTCCTGAAGAATTTATAGATGATCCGGATGCTGCGCATCCACAGGAGATTGTCGCGGAGGTTCCCGCGGGCTCAGTGATCATGATCAATGCCCATACGTGGCATGGGGGAACGACGAATCGATCGGGCGAACGGAGACGTGTTCTGCATGCCTACTACACAGCCCGCGAACACAAGCAGCAGCAGGATCAGCAACGGTGGGTGACCGACGAGACTAGGACATGGATGAGCACAGAGCAGCGATGGCTACTGGATGTTGATTGATAAGTCGCGAAATGGAAGACCTACGGACCGAGTTTAAGAAATGGAGTATAGAATATGATGATACGAAATAGTGGGAGACGTGTTTTGGAATAACTTTGATAATGAAGAGAGATTAGGACCCTGGAAACTGGGTTCTCATGTCCATGAGTGATCGATAGGTTAATGAGATGGGTTTTTAACCACAGATTACACAGAGATCACGGATATGAATTTGATAGATACAAAAATGAGCAAAGAGGATTTGTTTCGAATGCACTGTTTTCTTGGATCAACTTTGTGGCTAATCCCAGTAGCAATGAATCATAGTAAGCCTAGAGCATCTGTGTAATCTGTGGTTAAATTTCGTTAGTAGAGTTTACACCCCCAAAATATAATATGAAAATGAAACCCTCTATTTTAGTGGCATTGTCGATGTGCCTGTTTCTTGAAGCGAGAGCCGGCAGGTAGCTTAGGCCTATCGACGACTCTCTACTTTTTTGATTCGCGCTTAAACGCTTCCAAATAAGATCCATTCTAGGGATCTCGCTGTTTATCAATTTCATAATGCCGATTGCTCTCAGAATTATTCTATCCGTTCTGGGATGTTACCCATTTGGCTTAGCTGGGCAGGAAGGAAACACGGTACTTGAGACTCCGAACATGGATCGTATCGGCCGTGAGGGGGTGACGTTCAATAATGCTGCTTTAGAAATGATGGTCGCTCGGACTGCGACGGCGTAGCGAAGGACATGTGATCCGGCCTCGACCTTTACCGTCAGCTACCGATCGGCGACGTATAGAAGATAGGCAGCCCGCTTGGCTCCTGGGTGGGTTCTTGCGGGGACAGCTTTTACGGTGAAGCCGGCTTTGCGGAGGCGTTTTTCGAATCTGGGATCGGCTTGGGCTGACCAGAAGACGGCTCGGCCATTGGCTTTCAAGGCGGCGTGAATGGAGCGTACTCCAAAATGGGAATAGAGGGAGTTGTTGCTTTCCGCCACCATTGCAATGGGACCATTGTCTACATCGAGGAGGATAGAGTCGTAGGTTTCGGGGGGAGCGTTTTTGATTACGTTGCCTACATTTTTGATGAGAACTGTGGTGCGAGGGTCGTCGAGGAAGGAGCCATTGAGCTCCTTGAGGAAGGTTCGGTTCCAATCGACGACTTCGGGAAATAGTTCCGCTACGTCGACTTGAGACTCGGATGAGCAACCTTGCATCACGGTTCGCAGCGTGTATCCTAGACCAAGGCCACCGACGAGTATTCGCGAGGGTAGCGTTTTGTCCAATCGATCTAGCCCCAGCTTTCCTAGTAACTCTTCCGAAGTGGTCATCTTCGAATGCATGAGCTGCTGTCCTTTGTAGCTGATCGAGTAGGTGTTGTCTTGTTCGAAGAGGGCTAGAGCTCCTCCGTCAGGAGTCATCGTTTCGGCTAGTTTGATCCGTGGTTTCATTCGGGAGGGCGAGCAGGCAATGAGCAAATCCATGCAACGATGGACTGCAGCTGTTCTTCGTCTAGTTCGTTCGAAGAATCGTTTTCGAAGTGAATTCGTTTTCCGGTTTGGAAATTCTCGATTTGTTTGAGAAGGTACCAGTCCTGTTGACTGGTTAGGGGAGGGACTCGATTTGGTCGATCGCCTTCGCCATGCTCGCCGTGGCAATCTTGACATTGCTTGCGATAGAGCGAGTTGGAGGTTTTGCTTACTTTTTCCGCAAGCGTATTTCGACCTTCATTGGGCGTCAGCGATTCGATGTGACGTCCAACGAACGCTATCGACTTCTCATCCAAAGCAATGGCCTTGGCTTGCATCAAATGGCCTGGAGCGTCGTCGGCATGAAATCCGCGCTGATCTCGCCGGAATTTTCGAAGTTGGTCAGATACGTGCCAGCATGGGAGTCCCGCAATTGATGGCGCGTTCATTTCTTTAATCCCCATACCGCTCTGCAGGTGGCATGCCATGCATCGGTCACGGAAGACCGCGAAACCTAGGTCTTCGGAAGACGAGCTAGGAGCGCCGATAAGCGAGGAAACGCATAGTAGGCTTAGAATGGAAATGATCGGAAAAAGTCGCATCAATAGGATTGGTCGGGAGTTCAGGTGGCTTGAAAGAGAATCGCAATCCTCAACATCTTTCGAAATGACGAATATCAAGGTTGTGTTAGAATGGAATTTAATTGATCGAAGGAATTGCAATTGAGGCCTGGGGAATGAATAAGTTTATCTCGTTTCACCGTATTTGTTATGAAAAACATCTCTCGATTAATAATAGCGTCTATCGTTGCGACTGGAATTTCATCGGCGCTGATTGGGTCGACGCTTCGTTTGTACGTCGCTGTTTCTGGAGAAAATCGAATCGCGGTGTATCGAGAGATTGGTGACGACGGAAAGATCGTTTTCGAAAGCGATATCGAAGTTGATGGTGGGCCAACATCGTTGACGGTTTCAAAGGATAATCGATTCCTGTTTTCTTCGCAAAGCGATAGCGGAAAGATTTCGAGCTTTAAGATTGATGATAAAAATGGGAGTTTGAGATTATTAAGCGAGACGGTGGCGGGATCGCATGCATCGTTTCTGCATTTGGATCAATCGGAGCGCTTTTTGATATCGTCGTACTATTTCGAAGGACATGTCATGGTACATAAGGTTGCAGATGGGCTTCTTGGCAACGTTCCGCGCCAGACGATTGAAACGGCAGATCGGCCACACTCGGTTGAAGTGGATGCTTCGAATCGATTTGTCTTCGTGCCTCATACGGCTGCGAACGGAATTTTTCAGTTTTATTTCGATTCGAAGACAGGTATGGCGACAGCGAACGATGTTCCCGTGTTGAAGCGGGAAGGCGTCGCAGGGCCTCGGCATTTTCGGTTGGATTCGAAAGGGAAATATGGGTACGGAAGCGACGAGCAGGGGAATAGCGTGACGGCCTATCGGTTGGATTCTGAAAACGGTCGTTTGGAAACACTTCAAACGCTCAGCACTTTACCCCAGAAATTCGACGGGACGAATTCCACTTCGGATGTTGGAATTCACCCTAGCGGACGATACGTCTACGTCGCTAATCGAGGGCATGATTCGCTAGCTGCGTTCTTAGTTGATTCAGATACGGGCGAATTATCGTTGATCGATCGCTTCCCTTGCGAGGCGGCTACGCGCTCATTTGGTTTTTCATCTGATGGGCAATTTCTATATTCAGCAGGTAGTGGCTCTGGAAAGTTTGCGGTTTATAGTGTTGATGAAGGAAGTGGAGCATTGGTTCGTATTCAAACGCTCGAAATAGGAAAAGGTCCTTGGGCAATCGTTTGTGTTGAAAGCAATTGATCTAAGGTTGATCGACTTGTTGTTTCCTTTGGGTCAAATAGCCCGAGGCTTGTCGAAGATCCCGACTTGTCGGCGGCTTTGCTACCGGCCGATCTTCCCGCTCAGCGCATACGCGTCAACTTATCTCTATTTGAAGGAATTATTG
>JAPKDW010000192.1 GCA_028822375.1 Opitutaceae bacterium
TGCTGCTAAACCCAATGTAGTATTCATTCTAGCCGACGATCTCGGTTATGGCGATTTAAGTTGCATGAACGCGGATGGTAAAATCCAAACGCCTCACCTCGATCGTATTGCCTCGACGGGCATGTTGTTTACGGACGCGCATTCGGGATCCGCTGTTTGCACGCCGACTCGATATGGAGTGATTACTGGACGGTATAGCTGGCGCAGTCGATTAAAGCGGGGCGTTCTTGGCGGATCGTCGGATCACCTGATCAATACGGAGCGTTACACGGTTGCCGACTTGATGAAGGGCCAGGGGTATCATACTGCGATGATTGGCAAATGGCATTTGGGTTGGGATTTTCAGTTCAAAGAAGGAGCGGCGAGCGATGGGATCGTGGGAGTTGGCAAAAAAGCAAAGCGCCGAATTGACTATTCGAAACGAGTGAAGAACGGACCAGATGCTTCAGGTTTCGACTACTACTACGGTCACTGCGGGTCACTTGATATGGATCCTTATGTGTACGTCGAAAACGGAAAAATTACGGCTGCTCCGAATCGCATTACCGTCAATAAGGACTACAAGGGATTTTGGCGCGAAGGCCCTACGGGAGCTGATTTCGAGCATCTTCAGGTGACTCCGAATTTCGTCAATCGTGCCGTTGATTATATCGACGAGCGTTCTCAAACAGGGGAACCGTTCTTTCTCTATTTACCTCTTCCAAGCCCTCATACTCCAATTCTTCCATTGAAAGAATTTCAAGGTAAGAGCGGTACCAATGGGTATGGCGATTTCGTGCAACAGGTGGACTGGCATGTTGGTCAAGTGATGGAGGCTTTGAAGCGTAATGGGATCGCTGATAATACGCTTCTAATTTTCACGAGCGATAACGGCTGTTCTCCTCGGGCGGTCTTTGAAGAGCTGGATGCGGCAGGGCATAAGCCCGGCGCGATTTATCGCGGGCACAAGGCGGATATCTACGAGGCCGGTCATCGCGTGCCCTTCGTCGTTCATTGGCCCGAAGGAATTCGGAAATCAGGCAAATCGGATGCGACGATTTGCCTGACGGATTTGTTTGCGACCGTAGCGGATATAACGGGAGCCGAGACACCGGTAAATGCAGCGGAAGATAGCGTGAGTTTTCTTGCGGCCTTGAAAGGTAAACCTGGACAAGTTCGCGAGGCGACGGTTCACCACTCGATCAATGGGTCTTTCGCTATTCGAAAAGGCAACTGGAAATTGGCGCTGTGTCCTGGTTCAGGTGGATGGAGTTATCCTAGACCGTCCGATATGAAGAATTTGGATCTTCCGCCATTGCAGTTGTTCAATTTGAAGACGGATCCATCGGAGACGAATAACGTGTATCAATCAAATCCGGACAAGACGCGAGAGCTCTATGCGCTCCTTGAAAATTATGTCGAGAATGGGCGCAGTACGCCTGGCCCCAATCAGCAAAACGAAGGGGCGACTAACATCGATCCATCGGGATTTGAAAAAATAAAGAGCGAGCTGAAGCTTTAGTCGAATATACGGGTTTTGTGTAGGGCCGGCGCTCGCGCCGCGTGACCAAGGCATGATACTTCTCCGCATACGCGGCACGGCGCAAGCGCCGGCCCTACGATCGAAGGGTGAATAAAATGGATTGATTCGTTTTGCTAGTCTTGCGCCAGGCCGATCATTTTGACAGTGTTCAATTTTCGTTTTCGATATGAAGTACTTTCTCGGTTTTGTGTGTGCGGTCTGGGGTTTGAACGTTTTCGTTTTCGGAGGAACGGTTCCCGCTGGTTTCAAGACTGAAACGATCGCGCAAGGGATTAATGCGGGGACAGCGTTGACCATTGTTCCTGATGGAACGGTTTACTTTGCAGAGCAGACAGGGCATATTCGAATGGTCCGAGATGGGCTTTTACTGGAACGTCCTCTACTCGATATTTCGGCTCGAGTCGATACGTTCTGGGAGCGCGGATTGGTTGGTATGGAATTCGATCCTGAGTATCCGAGTAAGCCGTATTTGTATGTCTTATACGTGATGAAGTTGCCCTATGCGCATCACGTAGTCAGTCGTTTTACCGTTGAGAACGACGTGGCGGACCTTGCCAGTGAGCGAGTTCTTCTCGAGGGCGATGATCAGGCGTCTCTTGGCGGTTCGCAACCAAGCGCTCACCAGGGAGGTCCTATGCGTTTCGGACCAGACGGAAAGCTCTACATTGGGCTAGGGGAGCAGACCGAAGACCTCGCGGCTCAATCGATGGAAACATTGCAGGGCAAGATCCTGCGGCTGAATCCCGATGGCTCGATTCCTAAGGACAATCCTTTTTATGGAACTGCAAAAGGCAAGTATCGCTCAATTTACGCTTTGGGGATTCGCAATCCTTTTGGTTTAGCGTTTCAACCGGGTACGGGACGTTTGTTCGAAGCGGATATTGGAAAGAGTTCGTTTGACGAAATTAATGAGATTAAGGCGGGACGGAACTATGGATGGCCTCTTGCTGAGGGGATGTCGGACAACGAACGTTTCACGAACCCAACTCATGCCTATCCTCCCGCGATTGGCAGGTGCATTTGCGGGAGCATGTTCTATCCGAGTTCAGGCGATTTTCCGGATCCCTGGAAGGGGAAGTTGTTTTTCGTGGATTGGGCGAGCAATTGGATAAAGGCGATCGACGTTGATAATCCCAAAGAAGCGTTGGATTTCGGGAGCGATTTTGGTTCGCCTGTGGCGATAGAGGCGTCACCTGATGGATCTATTTGGGTACTGAATCGCAATACGCGATGGCGAGATCAGAAAAAGTTCGAAAACAATTCGGGAAGTCTGACGCGCATTCGTTACGTGGGGGGCGATTACAATGAGAGTGAATCGATGGACTATCCGCTTACGCTTTTGGAAACGGGCGTTTTGGAACGAGCTAGCCCGTTTCAACTTGTTGGTGGATTCGAGCGGTTCGAAATGAACCTCCCTATCTGGCGTCCCGGGATTCGCGTTGAGAATTGGTTTAGAATTCCCGAAAACGGAAGAATAAGCTCACTGCCCAATGGCGATTGGATCTTTCCTGCGGGAGCGGAAATCATTCAGCATTTCGAGAGCGACTCGGGAGGTGCTCACGAAACGCATTTGTATCAATCCAATGGTGACGGGACATTTCGAACGTCGGCTTATCGCTGGAATCGTGACTTCGAAAATGCTGCGTTTGTCGCGAGCACGCAATATTTGCCGATCAAATCCGATCCATCCAATATGTGGTTGTCGCCGGGGCCCGTGGCGAAGTTGGATCCGAAAACGGCTATTTTTGGCTTTCAGCCTCAATTCAACGCGCGTCAGCTTAATTATGGTTCTCAATTGGCGGAATGGAATGATCGTTCTTGGTTTGAAGATGCTCTTTCGAATCGAACGTTAAGTGGTCAGTCTAAATTGCATGCATTGGACGACGAATCGATTCCGGTAGTGGATCGGGTTCGCTCGTATTTGGATGTTAATTGCGCTTCGTGCCACAAGCCAGGAGGCGCATCTCGTGGGTATTTCGATGCTCGATTGTTGACGGCATTTGAAGAACAGAATCTGTTAACAGGTGAATTGATGGCAGGTGACCTTGGAGTTAGCGGAGCTAAGCTAGTTACGCCTGGCGATCCGGAAAAGTCGGTTTTGTATTTGCGATTGGCCCGCAAGGATGGATTTCGAATGCCTCCGGGATCGACGAGTATTGAGGATTCGCCGGTTTTATTGCTGATGGATAAATGGATACGAGAAATGGATTCGGCTGACTCTGGAGGGGGTTTAAGGATTAAGGATTAAGGATGAAGGATGAAGGATCGGACACTTGTCTTATCGTAGGAGCGGGTTTATCCCGCGATAGTTTGAAGGCGCGTTGCTAAATCGCGGGGTAAACCCGCTCCTACAGTTTGAAAGGAACTCACAACCTCAAAAGCCAGTCGCGACAGAGCTCGTGCCAGTCCTTGACGAAGCAGTTGTACGGGATGATCAGCAAGGGCCGTTCGACTGTAGGTGCGGCTCAGTCAAATGTTGGCGAAACCTGGCTTCCGGAGATTTAGGTGTTTTGAAGAGGCCTGTCTCGTTTGGAGAGGGCGCATAATTCATTAGCTCGGTGTAGGAGCGGGAGCTCCTGGGAATGAAGTGAACCAATTGAGAGAATCATGGCAACAACTGGATCGTAGGAATTTTGCTAAGAATTTACTCGGCTTGAGCGTTTCCTTATCGCATTTGTCTCCTATGATCAAACGACGACTACCCTTGGTTCTACTTTCGTTGATGGCCGTGCTGCCAATGGCCTCCGCAGCTGATTCGCCGAATTTGGTGATCATTTATACGGATGAGCATAATTTTCGTACCTTGGGTTGCTATCGTGACCAGTTGTCGGATGCGGAGTCGTTTGTTTGGGGCGAGGGCGTAAAAGTAGATACGCCACATATTGATTCGATCGCAAGAGATGGGACGCTGCTAACCAGTTTCTATGCTGCGACACCTGTGTGCGCGCCGTCGCGGGCTTCGCTTCTGAGTGGTTTGTACCCGCACGCTACAGGCGTGCCGCAGAACGACATGCCAATGAATGACGATGTGCTTACGTTTGCCCAGGTATTGAAAGGCAAAGGCTATGCGACGAGCTACCTCGGAAAATGGCATTTGGATGGAAACGCTAAACCGGGATGGGCTCCTAGTCGTAAATTTGGATTCGAAGACAATGCGTACATGTATAATCGCGGTCACTATAAGCGGTTTGTGGATACGCCGAATGGGCCTAAGGTTGGAGCTGTCGATAAAAAAGGGCTTCCGTCTTATGGTTTGAATGGAGCCGATGAAAAGAGCTACGCGACGGATTTCCTAATGGATCGCTCGATTGATTTTATTCGAGCGAATAAGGACAAACCCTTTTGCGTGATGATGAGCCTGCCGGATCCCCACGGACCGAATACAGTGAGAGCGCCTTACGATACGCGGTTCAAACACCTCGAATTCGAGTCGCCTAAGACGATGTTCAAGAGCGCGTCGCAAACCCCTGCGTGGGTTTCTCAAAAATCGAGTAACTACATTTGGGCTCAGGCTTTGAAACAGCAAAGCATGGCTAATTACTTTGGAATGGTGCAATTAATCGATGACAACGTAGGAAAACTGTTGAGCTTTTTGAAAGAGAACGACCTCGAGAAAGACACGATTGTCGTATTCACCTCCGATCATGGCGACTTAATGGGCGAGCATCGTTTACATAACAAGGGACTGCCTTACGAGACTTCAGCATGCGTGGCATTTATCGTGAAATACCCCAAAGCAGTCGTGCCAAGTAAGGTTATCCGCTCGGCGATGACGACAGCGGATTTCGCGCCGACGATGATGGGTCTAATGGGATTCAAGGGGACTTTGCCAGCTGCGCATGGCGTGGATCTTGCCGATGAATTTCGAGACAAGAAACCTGAAACGAATACGGATCGGATTGTTTATATTCGGTCGACGGAATACGATTCGCGTTGGGTTGCGGCCGTGAGCGATCGTTATAAATTGGTGCTTTCGTCTGAAGACGATCCTTGGTTATTCGATTTGGAGAAAGATCCAGAGGAGCTGGTTAATTACGCATCGGATCCTGAATATGCGGCGATACGGAAGAACTTGACCCAATCTATGGTCGAACAAATGCGAGCCAGTAATGACCCCGTGCTGAAGATCGATGCCTATAAAAAATGGCTTGGGCGATAGAAGATTGCACTTATTGCGCGGCGTGGCGCAAACACCAGCCCTACGTCGAAAATGAGGACCTACGCGATGATGTCATGTACCACGTTGCCATGGACGTCGGTCAGGCGATAGTCGCGTCCCTCGTGGCGGAAGGTGAGGCGTTCGTGATCCATGCCTAGAAGGTGAAGAATCGTCGCATGGAGGTCATGCATATGCACATTGTCTTCCACAGCGTATTGACCGAATTCGTCGGTTGCTCCGTAGATCAATCCCGGTTTTACGCCACCGCCCGCCAACCACACAGTAAAGCCTGTTGGGTTGTGATCGCGGCCATCGCCATTTTTTTGAGCGTAGGGAGTTCGGCCAAATTCGCCTCCCCACCAAACGAGGGTATCCTCGAGAAGACCGCGTCGTTTGAGATCGGTTAAAAGACCAGAAATTGGTTTGTCGACTGCGACCGCATGTTCCTTGTGCTTGGGCATGTCGTTGTGCTGGTCCCATGCTGGATTGTTGGAGTTGTCGCTATAGTTGACTTGGATGAATCGAACGCCCGCTTCAGCCATTCGTCGCGCCATGAGGCATTGACGACCGTAATCGTCTGTATTTTTTTCGTCGATACCGTAAAGCGCTTTCGTCGCTTTAGTTTCCTTGGAAATATCCATGATCTCTGGGGCATTGGCTTGCATGCGCCATGCGAGTTCGTAAGAACCGATGACCGCTTCCAGCTCTGTATTTCCCGGCAGATTTTGGCATTGCTCGTGATTCATCGCTTGGAGCAGGTCGAAATTTCGACGCTGCCGATCGGATGAAAGCTGCTCGTTTTTAAGATTCTTGATGGCGATATCCGTGGCGGACATTCCCGCTCGCCCTACGGCGGTCCCTTGGAAGGCGGCTGGTAAAAAGGCATTGCCGTAGTTGCGCGGGCCTCCATTGCCCATCGAAGGGCTGAGGCTTACGAAACCGGGTAGGTTCTGGTTTTCGCTACCTAAACCGTAGTTAACCCATGAACCTACGGAGGGTCGTATTTGGTTGGTCGATCCCGTATGAAGAAAAAGCGTAGCCGGGCCATGGGCAACCCCCTCGGTTTGCATCGAGCGAATAATGCAATAATCATCGGTATGCTTGGCCATGTGAGGGAAAAGCTCCGATACCCATGCTCCGTTTTGACCTCGGCGCTTGAAATCCCAAAGCGGTTTCATGACGCGCTGATTGGAGCCCATTCCCGTTTTCGCCAAAATGCGCTGATCGGTGAAATCCAGCATGCGGCCGTTGCTGCGATACAACTCAGGCTTGTAATCGAAGCTATCGACTTGGCTGACCCCGCCGGCCATGAAAAGGAAGATTACCCGCTTCGCTTTGGGAATGACATGGGGAAGCTTTGGGAGAAGGGGGTTGAAAATCGTGTTGGCGGCGGCTTCTTGCGAGGCGATTCCAGCGGCAGCCATATAACCGAACCCGCAGGCCATACTACGCAGAACATCGCGACGGGAAATGTGATTGGGCTGCTTGGAGTGAGACATGATTTTAGCGGGGAGTTGACGTTCTTGGGGCGGGGGATGCTCGGTTGCCAGTTTAGTTAAGGTATCTGAAATCTATGGAGCCGAAAAGACTTTGGTAAACCGAAGCCCAATCTTCTACGGATTCGCTGGAAAGTCCATCCTTTAGAAATGCGACTACTAAGCGACGCTCCGAATCGGATGGAGGGCGGCCTAGGGCGCTCTGAAAGGCGAAATCTATTCGATGGTCGATCCGATCGACTTTCCGAAGCAATCGTTGGGCGGCGATGCGCGATTGGTTGATAACGAATGGATTGTTCAAAAGGTATAGCGCTTGGAGCGCGACAGTACTGGTATTGCGTTGGCCAATCGTGAAATTCGCATTTCCAAAATCGAATAGTTCGAACAGTTCATGTCGCTTAACCCTAAACGCGGGAGTGTAGACGCTACGTCGTTTGTCTTTGAATACGTAATTGTATTCCGTCGTTTGAGCAGTGGTGCTATTGGCGTTGATTTCGCCGGCACCTTCGATATTCGGGCCGAACATTTTGAGTTCGAGCTCTCCGTTTGTCGCCAAAATCGCATCACGAAGCTGTTCAGCGTCCAAACGTCGCAGCGGATAGGAACTGAGCAGGCGGTTGTTTGGATCAGACGCTTTCGCATTTGCCGTCGCTTCGGTCGAAAGCTGCCAGGTTTGGGTAAGCATAATTTCCCTGATCAAGGATTTTATGGACCAGTCGGATTCGATGAGCCGTGTGGCGAGGTAGTCGAGAAGCTCCGGATGAGAGGGAGGATCGCCGGTTGTGCCAAAATTGTCTACACTGCTGACGAGCCCCTTTCCAAAGAGCCACGTCCAGACTCGGTTTGCCAGGACTCTAGCCGTTAGCGGATTTTGGGGGCTGGCGATCCATTGGGCCAATTCTTTGCGCCCGCTCGACGATTCGCTAATGATTGGAGGATCACCGGTAGAGGCGATTTGGAGGAAACCGCGAGGGACAATGTCGCCTTTTCGACTTTCGATTCCGCGAACTCGTATGGCGGAATCGCTTGGCTCCGGATCGTCTTTGACGGTCATAGCCAACGGACGGGCCTTGAGTTTCGCGGTGATCAGCTTGAGGTCTTTTCCGAGTTGTTTGGTCTCTTTTTCCAGTTCCGTTACCAGTTGCTCGCGCTCAGGTTTTTTTTGTTCGGCTTCGTCGGATACGAGTAACCACTGGACGGCATCGGCTACGACGTAACCATCGGTTTCACCGTTTGAAATTCGAACGACACTATTCGCGTTCGCCTCGTAATCGAAGGTTCCTAGGGAT
>JAPKDW010000193.1 GCA_028822375.1 Opitutaceae bacterium
AAAATCAAACCTACGCGGCACGGCGCAAGCGCCGGCCCTATGAGTTGGGACATTCTTTATTAACAGGATACGCGGCTGTGTCGCTAGATGATGTCTCCTGCGTCGGCAGCATGATGAATCTTCTCGAGAGTTCATTGTGATTGGGTTTTACTTATAGACTGAATCGGTCGTTTTGGCGGTCGATGTTGAATCCGGCGGTGGGGAACTAGAATGGGTGTGACTGTTATTCGTTCGTTGAGTTTGATGGGCTGTTTGTTTTCAAGCGCTCGTAGTTCAATATTCTTGTACTCGACAAGTTGACTCCATGGACCGGAGGTTCTGAGAAATTCGGCCATTCTTGGCATGGCGTAAACAGGGGTGTTTTTCGCTCCAGTAACTTCATGGCCTAGATGTATCAGTCCGGTGTAGTGGCCAATGTGGGCGTGAGTTAGTAGAATTCCAGTTAGTCCGGTAAGGCCTGATTTTGTATTGATCGATTCAGTGTATAAGCTCCGTTGACGAATCTTGTTTGATCTTTTAATAAAATGGCATGCCCCAAATTCATATTATAAAACGACTTCTCCTTCTCGTTGTCGCTGCCTATTTGACGCAATTGGTATTTGCGGCTGAAGACTCGAGGCCAAATGTCCTTTTCATCGCGGTGGACGATCTGAATCATTGGGTTACACCGCTGGGCCGCAATAAACAGGCGCGTACGCCTAATATCGACCGTTTGGCCAAAATGGGAGTGAGCTTTTCAAATTCTCATTGCGCGGTTCCTGCCTGTGAACCTTCGCGTTGCGCTCTTATGAGTGGTCGCCGTCCTTGGACTTCCGGTTGCTATAAAAATGGTCACGAATGGACGGAATACCAGCAAGCGGGCGAGGGACTAAGCGCGGCGTTTCTGCGAGCTGGCTATCATGTAGCCGGCGCGGGAAAAATCTATCATTCGATGGAGTATCATGAATCGGAGTGGACGGAGTACATGTCTACTGAAGGGCTTAGCAATAATGGTCCCGGAGTGAGCAAGGACGATGGTTACCATACCGATAAAACGCACCCCGATCTTAAGGACGAAGACCTCGTCGACTGGCACAGCGCTGATTACTGTATCGAACGAATCCAAGCCGAAAGCGATAAACCCTTCTTTGTCGCCTGCGGTCTCTACAAGCCGCATTTGCCATTCGTCGTACCACGCAAGTATTACGATGCGTTCCCGCTGGACGAAATCGAATTGCCTCCGCATTTGCAAAACGATCTCGACGATATTCCGCCGGCTGGTTTGAAGATGGCGAACCCGGGAGCTGATCACGCTAAATTCCTAGAAAGCGGACGTTGGAAAGCGGCGATCCAATCTTATTTGGCCAGCTGCGCTTATACGGATATGAATATCGGTCGTTTGCTCGACGCCTTGGAAGCGAGTCCTAACAAGGACAATACGATTATTGTTTTATGGGGTGATCATGGCTGGTCGTTTGGAGAAAAGCAGCATTGGCGCAAATTTGCTCTTTGGGAAGAGACGACCCGCATGCCATTTATTTGGGTAGCTCCAGGTATCGCAAAGCCGGGTACGGAATCGAAACGACCGGTTGACCTGATGAGTGTCTATCCAACGCTTTGCGCTCTTACTGGGATCGAGCGACCGGATCATGTGGAAGGGCACGACATTACGGATCTGCTACGAAATCCGAAGGCTTATTGGCCACATCCGGCTATCACAACCCATGGGCGGGGCAATCATGCGATTCGTACTGAGTCGCATCGCTACATCCGGTATGCTGATGGTAGCGAAGAACTTTACGATGAGGCGAAAGATCCCTACGAGTGGACGAACCTTGCTAGCAATCCCGAGTACGCCGACCTGAAAGCTGGGCTCTCGAAATGGCTTCCCGTGGAAGAGCATGCCCAAGCGAAAATACGATGAGCATTCGTAGGAAGTGTTGAATCAATTGTATCCCAAGCGTCATCAAAATTTAAGATTCGGATTCTTGTTCAACGCTTGGGGTCATGGTCCAGCCAGTGTATCCATAGATTATGGATAGGATGGGGTTGATAATGTTGAGGAAGGCGAAGGGTAGGTAGAGGAATGGATCGACCGTTAAGGCGCCTAGGACAAAAACGCCGCAGGTATTCCAAGGGACGAGTGGGGAGGTGAGCGTTCCGGCATCTTCTAGGCAGCGCGAAAGATTTTTAGGGGCGAGCTTGGCTTCTTTGAAAACGCCTTTGTACATGCGTCCCGGCATAATGATCGAGAGGTATTGGTCGGGGGCTATAATGTTCATTCCAATACAGGTAACAATCGTCGAGGCAACGATGCGACCGGCGCTATGGGCGGTATTTAGGAGGGATTGGGCGATGCTTTTGAGCATGCCAGTGCCTTCCATCAATCCGCCGAAGCTCATTGAACAGAGTATGAGAGAGATGGTGTAGTCCATGCTGGCCATGCCGCCGCGAGAGAGGAGATCGTCGATTTGACCATTACCGGTTTCGCTAACGTATCCGTCGAGCATTGCAGTTAGCATTTCGCTTAGCGTGAAATCTTGTATCCAAATACCAGATAAGCAGCCAACAAACGCTCCGGTAAGAATCGCGGGAAGCGCGGGGGTTTTGAATGCGATTAGCGCGATGACTGTAGCTGGGGCAGCGAGAAGCAGGGGACTTAGGTTAAACTGTTCATGAAGCGAAACGCTGAGAGCGTTTACCTTGTCGACGTCGCTTCCGCTAGAGCCGTAGACAAGTCCGAGAATGAGATACAAGGTGAGCGCGATTAGCATACTCGGAACAGTCGTGTAGAGCATGTGCTTTATATGCTCGAAGAGTTCTGAGCCTGCCACGGCGGGAGCGAGGTTGGTGGTTTCCGAAAGCGGGGAAAGCTTGTCGCCGAAATAGGATCCGGAGACGATGGCTCCGGCAACCATTGGCAAGTGGATTTCGAGACCTTGGCCGACTCCGATAAGGGCAACGCCGACGGTGCCGATCGTTGACCAGGAGCTGCCGGTTGCGAGGGATACGACGGCGCAAATGAAACAAGACGCGACGAGAAAATAGGTGGGCGAAAGCAGTTTGAGTCCATAGTCGATCATCAGAGGAACAATGCCGCTGGCGACCCATGACCCAATGAGCATCCCAATCGCCATGAGGATAAGGATCGAAGGAAGGGCGATGCCAATGCTTTTGACTATGGCATCCTGAAGGTGCTTCCAAGTGTAGCCCAATTTCAAGCCGATCAAACCAGCCACGGCGCAAGCGATGATGATCGGGACATGCGGCGATGCTTCGAGATAGTAAATTGCCCCAAACAGCAACGCCATGAGCGCGAAGACGGGTATCAGGGCTACTCTTAAACGCGGTAGTTTTTCGGAATGGGGAAGGGGCATTACGGCTCAGAATAGGACCCGCTTGGAGAATGCCAACAATTCTCTATGTCGGATTTAGATTTCGAAATCGTGCTATTTGGTTTCGCCTGCTCCGTTAGGAATATGGATGCTCTCGACCATCTCCTGCACGTACTGGGGAGGAGGAGGGGTGAAGGAACTGACCGCGAACGCGACGGCGAAGTTGATCAGCATACCTATGAATCCAATTCCTTCGGGCGTGATGCCGAAAAGATATTGGTCAGCAGTGCCTCCGAGAAATTGGAAATAGACAATGTATCCACTCGTGAAAACGATGCCACCAATCATCCCTGCAATGCCGCCTTCGCGGTTCATGCGTTTGGAGAAAATGCCCATCAACAATGTCGGGAAGAATGAGGATGCAGCTAGTCCGAATGCGAACGCGACGGTTTTCGCGATGAATGCGGATGGCGGATTGATACCGAAGTATACTGCGACTACGAGGGCAGCGAACGAGGCCATACGAGCGTATTTGACCTCTTCCTTGTCGCTGAGGTTCGGATTGATGATCTTCTTCATCAAATCGTGTGAGATCGATGTAGAGAGCACGAGCAAAAGTCCTGCTGCCGTTGATAGCGCGGCGGCTATACACCCTGCCATGAGCAAGGCGATGACCCACATCGGCAGTCCGGCCATGTAGGGATTGGCCATGACCATGATGTCGTTGCCGAAATAGAGTTCGTTGGGATTGGACGTGTCGGCTTTGTTGGCTAGCAAGCGCTGGCCTTGTGGACCGATACGTTGGTTTTCCTGGGCATCGTAAGTTGGATAAGTCGGACCTTTACCTTGGAAAACGGCATTGGTGCCAGCGTCAGATTTGCCGGCTCCGAAATACTGGATGGCTCCGTCGCCGTTCTTGTCGACCCAGGCCATTTGGCCGGTGTTCTCGAAGCTCTTGAACCAATCGGGCGCTTCGGCGTAACTGGTATTGTGGAGCTTCTCGATCAGATTGACTCGAGCGAAGGCTCCAATCGTCGGAGCGGTAAGATAGATCACCGCAATGAATCCGAGGGTCCAGCAAGCTGACTTCCGAACGGACTTAACGTTCTTAACGGTGAAAAATCGGACAATCACATGGGGCAATCCTGCAGTCCCACACATGAGAGCGGCGGTTATGCAGAACATATTGATCGTGGACATTTTGCCCGAGGTGTATTCTTGGAAGCCGAGCTCGGTATTGATGTTGTTCAATTTTTCTAGAAAGGGAATGCTTTCGCTTCCGACAGTGTAGTTGCCAATGAGCCCCAACTGCGGGATCACATTTCCCGTCATGGCCATCGCGATGTAGATAGCTGGAATTGTGTAAGCGAATGCCATGACGCAGTACTGGGCGACTTGCGTGTAAGTGATGCCTTTCATGCCGCCGAGGCCCGCGTAGAAGAAAACGATGGTTGCGCCGATCAGCACGCCTGCGGGAATGCCGATCCCAAAGAGCTGCGAGAAGACCACGCCAACACCGCGCATCTGGCCCATGATATAGGTCATGCAAATGAAGATCGCGCAAATAACGGCGACCCCACGCGCTACGCGTGAGTAATATCGGTCACCCACGAAATCGGGTACCGTCGCCTTGTTGAACTTGCGAAGATAAGGGACCATCAACACCGTGAGCAACACGAAGCCGCCGGTCCAACCCATGAGGAAGCGAGAAGCATCGTAGCCACTGATCGCAACCACGCCAGCCATGGAGATGAAGGTTGCCGCCGACATCCAGTCCGCTGCAGTCGCCATGCCATTGGCGAGAGGCGAAACGCCGCCGCCAGCCGTGTAGTATTCCTTGGTCGAGCCTGCTCGCGATCGGAACGCGATTACAATGTAGACAGCGAAAGTGAGGCCGATGAAAATGCCGTTGAGAAGTCCTTGAGTCATATTCGTTGGCTTAGTTTTCTTCGGTGTAACCGTGCTTGTTATCCAAGCGGTTCATGAGGACCGCGTATACGATAAGAATCAGCACGAAGGTGATGATCGAACCCTGTTGGGCGATCCAAAAACCGAATGGAGCGCTTCCTATGGATGGCATATTGGCGTCGAGCCAATCGCGAAAGAGAATGCCACCGCAACAGCTGACGACGAACCAAATAGCGAGGAGGGTTAGGGTTATCTTCAAGCAGGCGCTACGATGCGCTCGGGGGTGATCAAGTTTCATAGTAACTAGTGTAAAAGAAGGTGGAGTGCTTCTTGTTAGTTAATCGATACTTCAATGCAAGAACGTAAGTTGATGCAGTCCAGCGTCGAGGTTTCGATAAACCTTGGTCAGCCTTGCTTGATAAATGTCCGATGTTTTGGAATTGCAGATGGATCGTTTACTTAAGGACGAACGCTCGGATCGCTTTGTTAGCGGTTTTCTCGATAGTTGGCTGACTTTGCGGAATCTGGGCGATGCTCCGCCGGATCGAAGAAAATTCGAGAAATACTATGCTAACGACCTTGGAGCGGCTATGCGGACTGAGACTGAGATGTTTACTCGAAACGCTTTGGATGAGAATCTCAGCGTCAGTTGTTTCCTCGATTCCGATTTCACTTTCGCTAACGAAGACATAGCAGAGCTTTATGGATTGGAAGGCGTGAAGGGCAATGAGTTTCGAAAGGTTGCGTTGAAGGACCCTCGCCGAGGCGGTTTGCTTGGGCAGGCTAGCATTTTGACTGTGACGGCAAACGGGGTCGATACTTCGCCGGTACTCCGAGGCGTTTGGCTCTCGGAGAATTTATTGGGAACACCGCCGCCGCCGCCGCCGGATGTCGAGCCGTTGGATCCGGATATTCGCGGAACGACGACGATTCGAGGTCAGTTGACGAAACATCGGGAAACGGAGGCTTGCTACGAGTGTCACCGGAAGATCGATCCTCTCGGCTTCGCTTTGGAGAATTTCGATCCGATCGGTCAATGGCGGGAGAAATACGGCGATCGCGCGAATATTGACGCATCTGGAATGCTCCCGAGCGGAGAGAGTTTCGAGGATATCGTGGGATTCAAAAAAGCTCTGTTGGATCGCAAGGATTCGTTTACGCGGGCCTTGACCAAAAAAATGCTCTCATACGCGCTAGGGCGTCGTATTGAGATTATGGATCGCCCAGAAATCGATTGGATTCTGGCTTCTATGGAGGAAGAGGGTGATGGGTTTCAAGATTTGGTTCGCTTGGTTGTGTTGAGCGAAGCATTTGCTAGTCCTTGATTCGGTTTGGGTCTAATACCTCGAAGCTTGCTTCGGCTTTCTGCTGTGCGGGATCAATGTGTCGGTTAGGTTAATGAAGGTAGCTTATTGCAGCGTGCTCACATGCCTTAGAGCCTGTTTAATAAGTCAGTGTAGGAGGCGGGTTTACCCCGCGATATTGCGGATCCAAATAGAACGAACGAGACATCGCGGGGTAAACCCGCTCCTACATTGATTTTGTAGAGGTGCTCTTAGGGTTGTTTCTCGTACACCCTACAATTGATTTCCTCGGATAGAGTCCTTGATTTTTAGGTCCTCAAAATCTTTGTAGGAAAGGTTTTCCGTTGAATTTCGTTCGAGAATTCGGATAATGGGATTTGAATTCGAGTTCAATTCGATTCTGAACACGCAAAAATCCCTTCCGACACCATCATTATGCGCTTCCTCAAAAGTATTCTTCGGAGTGGCTTCTTTTTGTTGCCATTTCTCCTGCCCACTTTGGCCTTTGGCCAAGACACGATCGATACTGGGGATACTGCCTGGATTCTAACCTCCAGCGCCTTAGTCCTTTTCATGACGATTCCTGGACTCTCGCTGTTCTATGCGGGATTGGTTCGCAGTCGAAACGTACTTTCCGTTTTGATGCATTGTTTTGTTCTCACCGCCATGATGAGCCTTATTTGGCTTGTGGTCGGGTACTCTATGGCGTTCTCGACCGCGGGCATGGAAGCCGGAACGGTTGGTTGGAACTCTTTCGTGGGCGGTTTCGATAAAGTCTTTTTGAAAGGGATTTCTGCGGATTCGCCTTGGGGTTCGATTCCGGAGCCGCTCTTTTTCGTATTTCAGATGACTTTCTTTATTATTACTCCAGCGTTGATAGTCGGGGCGTTTGCAGAGCGGATGAAGTTTTCGGCTATGCTGTGGTTTATGGCTGTTTGGTCGCTTTTGGTCTACTTGCCGGTTTGTCACATGGTGTGGGGCGGCGATGGTGGTTTCTTTGCTGATATGGGCGTGCTCGATTTCGCTGGTGGAATCGTGGTCCATATTACTGCGGGTGTGGCGGCCTTGGTCGCTTGTATTATGGTAGGGAAGCGTCAGGACTATCCAAAGAAGCAGATCCTCCCTCACAATTTGCCGATGACGGTAACGGGAGCAGGAATGCTCTGGGTTGGTTGGTTTGGCTTTAATGGCGGTAGCGCTTTAGGCGCGAATGGCGATGCGGCGATGGCGATCTTGGTGACCCATATTTCGGCGTCTTGCGGAGCGCTTGGCTGGATGATTCTAGAATGGCGCAAGTCCGGTAAACCAAGCGTACTTGGTATTGCAACGGGATCGATTGCTGGACTGGCGGCGATTACGCCTGCGAGCGGTTCAGTCGGACCTTTAGGCGCTGTGGTGATTGGTTTCGTATCGGCAGGAATGTGCTACTGGATGTGCACGACGATCAAATCGAAGTATCGATATGATGATTCGCTGGACGTATTTGGCGTTCACGGAGTGGGCGGCTTTGTGGGTATTATCTTGGTGGCGGTTTTTGCGGCTCCGAGTTTAGGCGGTCGTGTCGAAAATTTGGTGATATCCAAGCAGCTAGGTGTTCAGTTGTTCGCTGGAGTCTCAGTCGCAGTCTATACTTTGATCGTATCATTCGTGATTTTTAAGGTGCTTCAAAAGACGATTGGATTGCGCGTATCCGATAACGACGAAATTGGCGGACTTGATCTCAACTCGCATGGAGAGTCGGCATATAACGATTGATTCGGAATGAATCGTCTTAGGTGAACGGATTTCTAGTCGGGAGTTAAATACTCCCGACTTTTTTGTGAGTATAGCAGTAAGGCCGATCCCACTCTGAGTCATACGCGTCAACTCAACTCTATTTGAGAGAATTATTGCAGACTCCACACCGAATGGCAGGCCTAGCTCT
>JAPKDW010000194.1 GCA_028822375.1 Opitutaceae bacterium
CTAATACAGCAGTAAGCTGAGGAACTCCAACTCCAGCAATCATACGAGTTGTACAGCTTGATCCGGCACCTATACCTACTTTTATAGCATCAGAACCTGCATCTATAAGTGCTTGTGCACCTTCGGCTGTAGCTACATTTCCTACGACAAAGACGGCGGAGCCATTCCCCGCGAGAGCGATCCGCAACTCGTTTTCGATCGCCTCTTTCGCAACCCAATGAGCGACCCGAACCAGAGACGCTCCATGTCCAGCCTACTCGATCGCGTAAGCGACGACGCCAAAGCCTTAAATCGCAATGCCGGACGCGAAGATCGCCAAACGCTCGACCAATACTTGACCGTCGTCCGCGAAACCGAGCGCCGTATCGAGAACAGGGAACAATCCGGCCCGAATCCGCGAATCGATTTTTCAACTTTGCAACGCCCCGAAGCCAGCGCCAACCTCAATGAGCAAGTCGAATCCATGCTCGACCTCATAGCGCTCGCGCTCTGGACCGACTCCACCCGCTGCATCACCTACATGCTCGGCAACAGCAACAGCCGCATGATTTTCGATTTCCTCGGCATCACGGAGCAGCATCACTACCTCTCGCACTTCTTCCGCAACTTCAGCCGCACTAACCTGGACAGTCTCCTCAAGATCAGCCTCTGGCACATGGAGAAGTTCGACTACTTACTAACCAAGCTAAAATCATACAAGGAAGGCAGTGGAACCGTTCTCGACAACAGTGTCGTCCTCTTCGGTTCCGGCATGGGCCATAGCGACAATCACACAGCGCAACGCATTCCAATCATTCTAGCAGGCAATGCAAAAGGCCGCGTCAAAACCGGACGCTACATTCGCTATTCCGAAAACCAAGAACTCAGCAGCCTACATCTATCGCTCCTAAATACCTTCGGCGTCGAAACGGATTCCTACTCGGCATCCGACTCGCCCCTACCCGGACTTGACGGGGGTTACTTCCCTGAATTCCGCGAACGTCCTTTCGAAAGCTGGGTCACCCAAGAAGCTGGCAGCATCACCGCCCAAGGCCGACTCCGCATGTCCGACAACCTCGACGAGGCCAAAGTCTTCTACATCGATATCGCGGGACAAGAATCCGTTCGCATCGAAGTCGTATTTCGCGATTTCCACGATTTCAATCTCCCCTATCACGTCGGCACCCCCATCACGCTCACCGGCACCGGCAGTTCCGACGGTAGCCAACTTCTCATTACAAAGGTTACCGAACTAAAAAGCCTCTTCGGCAAAAGTAAACCCGGTACCCAGAAAGGATAAGGTCGGGCGAGGACGTCCCGGCCCACCGAACAAGCGTAGCAACTTCCACGTCATCCTATTAATTTTTATCCCAGGCCCAGGACACCCTTCACTTACATGAACAACCGCCTACTAACCTTCCTTTTTATCGTTCTCCAAATCTCGATCTCCCAGGGAGCTGAAGACATCAATGCCTCCAATCTCCTAAGCGCGAGCGATCTAATCAAAGGAGCAGTCGTTAAAGCGTCTTGCGGGCAGTGCAATTTCGAGATGAAAGGCAAAGGTTGCGATCTCGCGGTCCTCATCAACGGAAAAACCTATTTCGTGGCCGAAACGAATATAGATGACCACGGCGACGCCCATGCTTCCCACGGATTCTGCAACGCAATCCGAGACGCCCAGGTAAAAGGAAAAATCAAAAACGGAAAATTCCACGCCAAGGAATTCGTTCTCCTAGAGTCTGTTAAATAGGTCAGTGTAGGAGCGGGTTTATCCCACGATTTTTCATTTTCATGGTATAGAGAGGCGTCATCTCGGTCCACGCTCAGCGAGACGACCTACAAAACAAATAAACTGTAGGGAGGGTCGCTGACCCGCCTATTAGGATAAGATGTCGCCTCAGCGAGACGACCTACAAAACAAAATCAATGTAGGAGCGGGTTTACCCCGCGATGTCTCGTTCGTTCTATTTGGATCCGCAATATCGCGGGGTAAACCCGCCTCCTACACTGACTTATTAAACAGGCTCTAAGGCATGTGAGCACGCTGCAATAAGCTACCTTCATTAACCTAACCGACACATTGATCCCGCACAGCAGAAAGCCGAAGCAAGCTTCGGGATATTAAACCCGAAGGGAATAAAAAAAGCGCTACTTCGGGTTCAGGAGAATCCGCGGTCGCGCCGAAAGTTAAACATTTCGAATCGACTAAGCCAAAGCCTTCTCAAGCGCTTGATCAATGTCAGCGATGATATCGTCGATATGCTCGATGCCAACGGATAGGCGTACCAATTCTGGCGCAATACCTCCCGCGATCTGAGCTTCCTCCGACATCTGACTGTGAGTCGTGGTCGCAGGATGAATCGCCAAGCTCTTCGCATCGCCCACATTCGCCAGGTGGCTGAAAAGCTCCAATGAATCGATAAACTTCGATCCAGCAGCCGAACCGCCGTCGATTCCGAAGATAACCATCGAGCCACCCTTGCCGCTCAAGTACTTGTCGACAAGCCCTCTCGTTCCATCGTCCTTAAGACCTGGATACCGAACCCAATCGACGCCTGCCTTGCCATCCAAATGTTCGGCGACTGCGCGAGAATTCGAGCAATGACGCTCCATTCGCAGTGGAAGCGTTTCAATACCCTGTAGGAACATCCACGCATTATCTGGAGAGATACATCCTCCGAGGTTTCTCAAAGGCACCGTACGCATGCGCAAAATAAACGCTAAAGCCGACAAAGGTTCCGGCAAATCGTGCCCCCAACGCAATCCGTGATAGGATGTATCCGGATTATCATACAATGGGAACTTTCCATTCGCCCAGTTGAATTTTCCGGAATCAACCACGATGCCGCCAATTCCCGTTCCGTGACCGCCCATCCACTTGGTCAGCGAATGCACTACGATATCCGCTCCATGTTCGATTGGACGTTCTAAGTATGGCGTTGAAAACGTAGAGTCTACGATCAGAGGGAGACCGTGATCATGAGCAATCTTCGCAATCGCTTCAATATCCGATATCGCTAGTCCAGGATTGCTGACGCTTTCGCAAAAAAGCGCCTTAGTGTTTTCGTCGATTGCGGCGGCGAAATTCGCTGGTACATTTGGATCGACGAATTTTGTCGTTATACCCAAATCCGGCAGGATGTCATTAAACTGCGTATACGTGCCTCCGTAGAGATTGTTGGCGGAAACGATGTTATCGCCCGCCTTGGCCACATTGATGATGGAATAGAAAACAGCCATTGTGCCGGAAGCGACAGCCAAAGCCGCCGCGCCTCCTTCAAGCTGAGCCACCCGCTGCTCTAAAACATCCTGAGTCGGGTTCATAATACGGGAATAAATATTCCCGAGCTCCTTAAGAGCGAAGAGATTCGCTGCATGCTCCGTATTATCGAAAACGAACGAAGAGGTCCGATATAACGGAACTGCACAGGCATTTGTGGTTGAATCTGGAGAATATCCAGCGTGAAGACATTGGGTTTCTAATCTCATAAGAAGAGTGGATTTTGAATTTAAGAAAAAAGGCCAATAGGCCTTTCGCGATTTTAGAAGACACACTATGAAAATTATTTAGAAATGCATCCAGCTCAATTTACATGAAATTCAAACTCCTAATCTTCAAGTGCACAGGATGAGTGAAATTACCCAAAATCTACTTATAGCAGGAGGTCTCCTTATTGCTTATTTAGAATCATTATTGAGAATGAGACGCTTTCTCAAAAAGACCCTTGACTTGTTGAGATTGAGTTTCACCTTCAATCGAACATGAAGACAAAATTCAATTTCACAAATCTGGCAGCCATTATTGGATCATGCTTAATCAGCTCTATGAGCTGGGCTCAGGACGACTCCGATAGATCCCAGACTATTCTCGAACCACTGACAATTTTCGGTAACCAAGAAGAACTCTTCACGCAAACGGGTTCCGGATATCTAATCGAACAGGACCTCCTCCAAACGCACGGCTACGCCGATATCAATCAGGCCCTCAAGCAGGTTCCCGGCGTCTATTTGCGTACCGAAGATGGCTACGGACTGTTTCCAAACATCAGCCTGCGCGGCGTTGATCCGGGTCGCATGTCGAAATTGACCTATATGGAAGACGGTATTCTAGCGGCTCCCGCGTCCTACTCCTCTCCTTCCGCTTACTACACGCCTACCATGGGCCGCATGAGCGCTCTAGAAATCCTTAAAGGATCGAGCCAAATACAACACGGCCCACACACGACCGGCGGCGTTATAAATTACATTTCAACACCTATTCCGAATAGCAAAAGCAACTACATCCGCTTTTCCTACGGAACCGACAACGAAACCAAGCTGCACCTATGGACTGGCGATCGCGTCGATACAGGTGCCGGAGAATTTGGCTACCTAGTCGAGACCTACTATCGCGAAAACGACGGTTTTAAGACGGTCGACTCTACCGAAGCCTTTAATGGATCGAATAGTGATACAGGTCTTCAAAACAAAGATTCAATGATTAAACTGAGCTGGTCGCCAGATACAGAGAACCGCCAGTATTTTGAATTCAAAACAGGTTACACGGACAAGGACGCCAATGAAACTTACCTTGGTCTATCCAGTTCGGATTTTGCAGCGAATCCTAATCGTCGATACGCCGCCTCTCGCGACGACAACATCGATACTCAACACTTCCGCAACTACTTGCGCTATTCGGTCGACGTGAATTCTCAGGCCACTTTTTCAGCGGCTGCATACTACAACGCTTTTAATCGCAACTGGTTCAAATTGAAGGAAATCAAGGACATCGATTCAGATGGCGACGGCGTTATCGACAGTACGCCTACGGTTAAACTCTACCAAGCTCTGGCTGGGATCGATGACAACAAACCGCTCGAAGTCCTGCAAGGAACCCGAGCTGGCCAGTACGAATACCGCAACAACAACCGCGATTACATCGCCAAAGGACTACAAGCGACCCTCGACTGGAGCATTGACGCCGGACAGGCCACTCACGAGCTCCGCATCGGAACACGCTTTCACCAAGACCATGTACGTCGTTTCCAAGAAGACATTCAGTATTTTCAAAACGCAGATGGATCGATCGAATCGACCGTTTCAGACGGTCCCGGGTCTGGCGGCAATCGTCTGCAAGAATCCGAAGCTACCGCTATTTTCGTAGAAGATACCATCCGCCTAGGCCAGCTCTCAATCGTACCCGGCCTTCGCTTCGAGCACATCGACTACAACTACACCTCATACCAAAGCAATGGGGACAATATCCCGAGCGACTCCGCTTCGCGGGGAATCGATGTTTTCGCTCCTGGGATCGGAGTGAATTACCAATCCAATGAAAACACATCTTTGTTTGCCGGCGCCTATCGCGGGTTCTCTGTACCAGGTCCTCGTTCGGCTGCTCGTCCAGGGAGAGAACTAGACGAAGAAACGAGCCTAAGTATCGAAAGCGGTATTCGTTACGATAACCGCAAAGGTGTATTCGCCGAATTCATCGTCTTCAATACGGACTTCGACGACCTCATCACCATCGACAATATCGCAACCGGTTCGAGCAATCCGCAAAATATTGGAGAAGCGCGTTCCCGAGGTATCGAAATGATTCTTGGTTGGGATCCAACGGCCAATGCCAACGCCAACTTCAAAGCTCCGATTTCATTCAGCGCCACTTATACGGACGCGGAATTCAAGAGCAACTCGACTGACTCCGACGCCGAGTCCATTTTCTCGGGAGCGGTCATCGGAAACGCATTTCCTTACATACCGGAATTCCAGTACAACCTCGCAGGCGATCTCGAATTCGAGGCATTTCGTTTGTCAGCGAATCTAAACTATACCGATAGCGTTTACGGCAGTGGCTCCAATACTGAACTCGAAGAGAATCCCGCTGGGGCCCCGGACGCCCGCTTCGGTTTGATCAACAGTCTTTTCATCGCAGATGTCTCCGCAACTTTTTACATCAATGAACAAGCGGAAGCGTTCATCAATGTCACCAACGTATTCGATGAGCAAAAACTGGTTGGACGCCTAACCGCTGGACCTCGTCCCAATGCGCCACGTCAAGCAAGCGTAGGCATGGCGTTTAGGTTCTAGACTAATCAATCATTAGGGCTGGTGCTCGCGCCACGCCGCGTAGTTAGAAATAAAACCTACCTTCGCGGCACGGCGCAAGCGCCGGCCCTACTCCTTTTCTTGGTTCACGTACTTTGGAATACGCGTACCGGAGTAGAGTTCGTATTCAAGAAGGCGACACTCGATTGGACCGTTGTAGAATTCGATTTTGCGTTTGGTTTTCAAACCGACACGTTTTCCAAGGTTCGGATTTCCTGTAAAGATGTACCCCCAATATCCCGGACATTTCTGTTTAAAGAGATCTCCGATTTCTTGATACGTGGAAACAAGAGCCTCTTCCTCTCCCATTCGATCGCCGTACTCGGGATTAAATACCATGACTCCAGGATCTTCCGGAATGCGCGTTTCCTTGAAATCGCAGACATCGAATTCTATCAAATGCTCAACTCCCGCGAACTCCGCATTGCGCAAGGCTGCGTCTACCGCACCGGTATTTCGGTCCGTTGCGATGATTGGAAAATCTAATTTGTCCGTTCCCTGGTCCTTGATTTCGGATCGGATATTCTCGAAATCCTCACGGCGATAGCCTTCCAGATGCATGAACGCGAAATTATCGCGTAAAATCCCTGCCGGTCGATTCGTCGCTAATAATGCCGCTTCGATCGCGAGCGTTCCACTACCGCACATAGGATTCACGAAAGCCGATTTGCGATCCCATCGTGAAGCTCTAATCACTGAAGCCGCTAGGTTTTCCCGCATCGGAGCCTGACCTGGACTCACACGATAACCTCGATTGCTAATCGGCACGCCGGACGTATCCAAATAGATACACACGTCTTTCTCGTGCCAGTATAGGAAGATCATCGCCTTTTCCGAATCGTTGCCGGTATCGGGACGGCGACCACGTTTCTCCCGAATTCGGTCTACCATCGCATCTTTCAAACGAAGTCCTGCGAAGTTAGTGTTGTTGATCGTATCGTTTCGAATCGAAGAGCCAATCGACACATATCCATCAGCCGGAATCCACGATTCCCAAGGCATACGAACGGCCTTTTGATAGAGTCGCTCTCCATCATAAGCCCGAAAGTTTCCTACTTCCCACAATACGCGAAGGCCGGTCCGCAAAAGGAGATTCAGGCGCATACAGTCCTCCATCGTGCCTTTGGTGAACACCCCTGCAGGCGCTTCTCGGGTCACTTCATAACCCAGTTCCTCTAACTCGGATCTAAGATAGGAGGAACAGGCTTTCGGACAGGTGACGAGGATTGTATTTTCGATCATGGAGGAGCCCACAATTGAGAAGTACGCGACTCGTACAACGTCAAACTAGATAGAATTTATCCTGCGATGGAGCTCGCTTGGCGATCGAGCCCTATCAACCCCTATTGCATAGGGGAAAAATCGGTCGGATTCAGACTGATCGATTTGACTCCCTTTTTGACGAGCAATCCGCCACCGGCTTTTTCAACCGAGCGTTTCGCGACAGCCTTCCAGTCAGGGTCGTTGCGAAAACCGTCCCAAGCCTTGGTCTGCGCTTCCTTGTTGTCGAATGCGAGCAGGTAAACGAGCGTGTTGCCGTGTCCGTCTTGATCCGCCATAGGATGCCAGTAGACAACATTGGTCATTCCATGTTTTTTGAAAATCCGGATCGTATCGCCTTCGAAACGATTGTCCAAATGCCCCATCATGCCTTCCGCGGCAGAGTAAGTTCTCAATTCGAAGAATCGAGGCGAACGCGATTTCTTGATTTTCAGTTTTGGCGAGTAGTCCGTGAAAGTCAAAAATTGGCTTTCGACTTTACCCACAAGCTTACCATTCACCTTCGACGCAGCGAAAGCAGTTTTCCAAGCCGGATCGGAACCAAATGCTTTCCAAGAGGTTTTTCGAGCTTCGCGACTTGGGTAGGAAAGGAAATAGACCAAGGTATTCTCGGTGTTCTCCGCGGGCACAAAGTAACCGACATTTTCGATGCCGTGCTTTTCGAACAAAGCTGCAGTGTGATCCCGAAATCGGGTCAACAGCTCATCGAGCTTTCCTTCGTTAGCGTAATAGGTTCGCATTTCGAAAACGCGGTTTTCGGCGCCATTTACGGCGAGCGTTGAAAGGATCGCTAGGAGCGGGAGCAATAATAGCCGAATAGGTTTCATAAGGATAAAGGGTTTCTAATTCAGAATTCCGGAAAACAGCGGAATTTTAGACACTCTTTTCAATTCACCGGATTGAGCCAACAGAAAATGTTTAATTTAAAGACTCCAAAAATAGCCGAGAGTTGCACGCTTGTTCAATCGTAGGAGGCGGGGTTACCCCGCGATTTAGCAGTACTACCTTATACAAACCGAAGGTATCGCGGTCCACGCTTAGCGCATACGCGTCAACTTAACTGAAATCGTCTGACGGAGTGGAGCGCAGATGGC
>JAPKDW010000195.1 GCA_028822375.1 Opitutaceae bacterium
CCCGACTCGCTTTAAAAGCCGAAGCAAGCTTCGGGGCATTAAACCCAATGGGAGTCAAATTTCGGCAACTTATCTCTTCTGACTCACACCCCAGCAACTCTCCATCTCAGCGCCTCAGAATCTCATTCACACTTTCGTCGCAATGGCGGGCGGGGTCGAGGCATGCTTGCGCGCCTGAATTTCGCGATGTGAAATATAAGTGACCGCCGAGACCACAATCAGGCTACCCAACAAAACATAGGGATCAATCGGTTCGCTAAACAACAGGACCCCGATCGCGGTTGCCCAAACCAACTGTAGAAACGATAGGGGTTGGGTCACCGTAATTGGCGCGGCGGCAAACGCTTTGGTCAAGGTGAAGTGCCCCGTGGTTGCCAGCAAAGCGCTCAATGACAACCAGCCCATTTCTTCGACGGTTGGGGAACGCCATTGAAGAATCGCGCCCGGCAGCAAAGTCAGAGTGCATCCCACGGACAGCAAACCCACAATCATGAAGGAATTTTCCTGCACTGTCAGTTTTTTCGCAATAATGAACGATGCCGCGAATAGCGGGGCGGCGCTTAATTGGGCCAGTTGTCCCAGGTTGACCTCCTCGAACCCAGGCCGAACAATAACCATCGCTCCGACAAAACCAGCTCCAACCCCGAAGAGCCGCCTGAGATGCAAACGCTCCCCCAAAAACAAAGCCGCTCCTATCGTCACAAAAATGGGCACCACATAACCGAGCGCGGTGACTTCAGCCATCGGGACACGCGCCATGGCAAAAAACCACAATATTACAGCGACCCCATGAATCAGGGCGCGCGCTGCATACAGCTGTAACGTTTTGCGTTCCGGTATACCTGTCCAGTTTCGCAAAAGTAAGGGCGCAATCATCAGGGTGCCAATAGCATATCTGATAAACGCGCCTTGAATTGCGGGCATATCCGACCCCAAGTAACGAATAACACCTGTTACGCAGGCAAACAACAGTCCTGTCAAAAGCATCCAGAAAATGCCGTGACGGGTATTACCTGGATTCACACGCGTAAGTTGTTGATAGAAAATTCAATTGGACCGATTCAGTTCGCAGTGAAAGGTGGATGTTTAGTTGAACCTTAGCAAGACGGGAATGGTAACAACTGCTACCGAAAACCTTCTTTCGATTCTCTAGGAATTCCCAAAAACGAAAAGGCGATAAATGCGTTTGAGTTGGTCTCAATACATATAATATATGTGATATCAATAATCCAACGGGGATGCTACAATATAAAAGATGACTATCTCTTAGAGACTGTTCAATTCGGCGAGAGGCCGCCCTACTCTTTGCATCGCCTGAGAGGCTGTAATAATGCGATCTTGTCCATAAAGACGGTCAACAGACGGGGTGTTGGGATATAATGATTGCTCAGTAACGCAGTTGCTACGAGCTCCACTCGGACTTAGCGACGTCAGTTTCCCGTCCGAGAACCGCGGCGAGGTCAATCCGTGGTAGAAATGGCGTAGCGGAAACGATTTCTTTCGAACCGTCGGGGTAGAGAATGAACGTGTCTTCCGACTTTACGCCGACTGCGGAGGGGTTCCAAGCGTAGGCCTGACCGAAGGGAACATCGATACCGCAAATATCGTTTACCTTTTCGGACCAGCCTTCTTCAAGGACTCGAAATGATTCGGTAGGACTCGCCTTGGCGGTGCGACCAGCGTAGCCAGTGGGTCCGCCCTGGTGGTGGCGGCGCCATTCGTCTTCAGGGAAGCCAAGCTCGCTATAGGCCTTTTGGCAGTCGGCAAAGATTTCACTGAGCCTGCGGCCCGGTTGAGTCGATTCTTGGAGAACAGCGTCCACGGCGCAGATTCGAGCGTGGGCATCGCGGATGTCATCGGGCGGTTCGTCGACTTGCCTAAAGCGCGTGATGGAAACGGTGAGTCCTTCGCGATAGAAACCGCCCGCGATCATGACGTATCGATTGACAACCTTATCCTCCGCACCTCCTTCGATAATTGAGGGGATAACAGGCAGGGGGTGACGATACTTCGCAATGCGGTCATCTGCCGCAATCAGCGCAACGGGAACCAGGCAGCCTCGTTTACGTCCTTCGTAGACGAGCTTAGCGGCAATCTCCCGTTCGCTTGTTCCCTTTTTAATGGACTCAAGCGTTGCCATCATGCAGTCAGCAGCAATCGCTCCCAATCGGCGGTATTTTTCCAGTTCTGTCGTAGTGAGCATGGCACGGCACATATTGAGCTTCCCATGTATGTTGGGACCGACGGATCCGTCGTCAGACGCGATAGCCCCGCTGAACTCTTTGGCAATGAAGTCGGCGACAGATCCTTCGAACCAGAGATGGGAATATTCGTCACAGTCCAGTCCAACCAACTCTTCCTGCATCTGCCGCGCAGCTTCGACATTATCACCGATAAAGCTGGCCTTGCCATCTTTCGTGACGACAAGCCCATTGGCTCCAGCATCCGTCGCAAAATTCACGTAGTTGCGTTTACCGCCTGTGGCCATGGCGTAGTTGCCAGGTCGCGTAATAAGCACGGCCTCCAATGATTCGTTGCGGAGGACCGATTGAATCATGGCAACGCGAACGCGAAACAATTCAGATTCTGAGAGCATAAGGCGTCTTCGTTGATAGGTCTCTCAATTGTTCCGATTCGATTTGCGGAAGCGTAGAGCCTTCATAGGTTAACAAGGTTATCTTCATTTGATAATCTCATAATTCCCTTACCCAAATATTCTTAAAACTGACAGGATTTCCATGATCTTGTAAACGAAGAGGCAAGCGGCCATGCGGTTCATAATATGGTAGGCCTATGAATTTGATACTACCCTTAATTTCAGCATGGTTTTGAACGAGGATACCATTGTGCGCAACGGAGATATAGGCTGGTGAAATTAGCAATCCGATTTTATCGAAAATCGGCGCGGTGTAAAACACATCATAAGTCTGCCACTCCCCTGGTTTTTTGCATGCATTAACCAAAGGAGGGATCTGCTTGTAAATCGAACCCGCCTGACCATTGACATAGGTAGCATTCTCATAGTTATCCTGAATCTGAAGTTCGTATTTCGACTGAATAAAAATCCCTGAGTTACCTCTCCTTTGACCTTCACCTTCCACCTTGTCGGGTGATCGCCATTCAATATGCATTTGCATGCTACCAAAGGCTTTCTTTGATTCAATAGTTACTGGTTTTTCCAATTTTTCCTTAGAGGCTCGTATAGTGACTACACCATCGTTGACATCCCAAAAAGTCCCTTCTGGAATGATCCACTCATCCATATTAGCCCCATCGAAAAGCACTACGGCATCTGAAGGAGCCTGGTCATTCGTCTTGGCTGGCGTCACTACTTCGGGTACGGGTTCCCATACCTCAGTATGTTCCGGTTTGTATTCTTTTTTTTGCGCGTAGCATGTTGTTATAGAGAACAATACCATGACAACTATTAAGTTTTTTTTCATTTTAAAATATTAGTTTTGATTAGTATAACTGAAGTGTTGAATGGAATAAACGTTCGTCCTGATTACCCATGAGCGTTCTCGGCTCTAATTTCGTCTGCGCGTATTCATGGATCGCGTCCTTGATCATCCTATCTTCGCGGCTCATGAACTCCTCGAAGAGATAGATGTAGTCTGCGTTGAAAGAAGAAGATTCCATAGGGTATTCTAGGATTAGAGAATTTTGGATACTAAAAAGTTTAGGAGTCCGATGACCCAACGATCATCGAAGGCGGGATCTTTTGTCGACTGAACCAATACCATAGTAGTCCGTTAATAACAACGAGCACAACGAGCAGCACCCAGAACAGCGAAGTCAATCCGTCGACCAATCCAACTTTCGAAAACAATAGATAGGTGGCAACAACGCAGGAAAACAAGGTCGTCGCGCAGGGTATGCCATACTTCCAGGGAGTCATATCCACGAGGTTGTTTAGATGATAGCTCCAAGCCACTGGCCGTGGGCGGACATAGCCGACTGCCAACATGATACCCACTTCTATAAGGAACAGTATCGCATATAAATGTAGAAAATGTATGGATACATATTCCTTAAAAACAAACTGGAAGAGTCCGTAGGCTATTACGTGAAACACGATAGCTATTTTGGGCCCTATTGCGGGTACCTTTTTGGTGAACAGACCAACGATAACGACCGCTATAATCGGGATGTTGTAGAAACCTGTAAATATTCGAATAACTTGAAATAAGCCATCCGGCGCGTACTGCAGCAATGGAGCAACGATAAACGAAAATAGAGCTATGACAATACTGGCGATCTTCGCCACCTTCAGAATCTGCACATCGCTCACTTTCTCCTTTTTCATGGGAGTATATACATCGAGACAGAAAAGCGTCGCCGCGCTATTCAGCAATGAATTAAAGGAACTGAATACAGCCCCCAACAATACTGCTAGGAAAAATCCGCTCGCGTAAACCGGCATCACATCCCGAACTAACTGCGGGTAGGCCAAATCGATCGTGGGCAATCCGGGCCCATAGAGATGAAACGCTATCACCCCCGGGACCATCATCATAAAAGGAACAAGCACTTTGAAGAAACCGGAAAACAGAACTCCCTTCTGCCCTTCCGCTAGATTCTTCGCCCCCAAGGTTCGTTGGATTACATATTGATTCGTACACCAGTAAAACAGATTCGCGAAGATCATTCCCGTAAACAAAGTGCCAAAAGGAGTGGGATCACTGGAGCTTCCAATCGCGTTAAGTTTATGGCTATCGACTGTAGTTATAATTGAAAGCCCTTCGGCAACACTTCCCTTACCTAGCGCAGACAATCCTAGAATAGGCACTGCGATTCCAACGATAAGAAGTCCGACTCCGTTCAGCGTATCCGACACGGCCACTGCTTTGAGACCTCCGAAAACGGCGTAAATAGAACCTATGATTCCGATAACGACGATCGTCAGAACCAAACTCATACTGTAACTTATATTGAAGAGTTCCGGAACATCGAAGAGCCGTAAGACCGCGATGGATCCCGCGTAAAGAACTGACGGAATCGTAATAAGCCCATAGCCAACCATAAACAGAATGACCGACATACGCCGGACGCTTCCATCAAAACGGTCGTTCAGAAACTCAGGGAGCGTGCTGAAAGCACCCGCAAGGTATCGGGGCAGAAAAATCAACGCCATGCAAATCGTGGCCACCGCAGCAGTCACCTCCCAACCCATACTGCTGAGGTTAAAACCATAAGCCGATCCGTTCAGTCCGATAAGCTGCTCGGCGGAAAGATTCGTTAACAACATCGAACCCGCAATGAAGACCGCGCTCAATCCCCTACCCGCAAGGAAGTAGCCATCGCGCGTACTCACTTCTCCCCGCGTCTTTAAATAGGAAATCCACGCGACAAGCCCCATGAAGAAAACACAGCTAACTACCGTTATAATCAAATCGCTTCCACCCATACAGTCTTGAGTTGAACCTAGGTACTTGATGATGACGAGTATAAAAAGCCGAAAATGGACATACACTTATTGACTTAATGTACCGTTCACTTAGTATTGTCTTCAGCAAAAGCACAACCCATGCAAATCCGCCTACCTGTAAGTTCTTACTTTGAAGCTAGCCATAATTGTAAAGACAGCAGGCGTAATCCCCATTACTCCTTCTCGATTTTCGTGGTGCTGGCGATTAGTTTGTGTGGATTCTTGTCCCAGGCGTCCGCCAGCGAAGGCGAGCTTCGGAGCTCCGATCTCGTCACAGCGACGGACCGTGAATTCTGGTCGTTCAAGAAACCTGTGCGACCTACGACCCCCACTGTTAAAGATCCGACCAGGGTTCGAAGCGAGATCGACCGTTTCATCATTGGCAAGCTCGAAAAAGAAGATCTCAGTTTCTCTGAAGACGCGGACAGTCACGCCTTAATCCGGCGCGTGACTTACGATCTGACCGGATTACCTCCCGAACCCGAGGCAGTGGAGGCTTTTGTGAACAGTCATGATCCCAGGGCATACGATCTATTGGTGGATCGATTGCTTGCTTCACCGCGTTATGGCGAACGTTGGGGTCGCCACTGGCTGGATGTGGCCGGTTATTCCGAATCGAGCTTTTTCATCGGCGATCAGATCCGGCCGGATTTCTGGCGTTACCGTGACTACGTCATCCGGGCGTTCAACGAGGACAAGCCCTATAGTTTGTTTGTGCGCGAGCAGCTGGCTGGCGATGAAATGTTCGACTGGAGAAACACCGAGGTCTTCACCGAGGATCAGAAAGAGAAGTTGGTGGCTACTGGATTCCTCCGCTGCACACCCGATGCCACAGACAATCAGCCGATCACTCAGGAAGAGAAGATTTATGCCACGCAACAGGCCGTAGTCGAGGTTTCGATGAAAGGTTTGATGGGGCTTACGCTCAACTGCGTCCGCTGTCACTCACACAAGTACGATCCGATTCCGCATGAAGACTACTATAAACTTATGGGGCTCTTCCAAGCGGCCTACGATCCGGAAGAATGGTTGGCGGGGATCTGGACGCGGCACTACCCGGGACCGATTCGGGCAATCCCATTGACGCCTAAGCCAGAGCGGGACGCCTTCTTCAAAGAGAGTCGCGAGTGGAGGGAGAAGACCTGGGAGTTCTACAGCAAGATTCGTTACGATTTACCTCTCCGACGGCAGGATCGTTTTCTGCAAGATCAAAGCGAAAAAATCGAGGATGAAGCAAAGCGCGAGCGGGTCCTCATTATCACTTCAATAGAACAGGACAACCGAAGCGACGAAGAGGAGGCCCTCCTTACGCAGGTCTTCGAAGATCTTGGGGGCAGCGCAGATAAGGTCAAAGAGTTGTACCCCGAGTTTGTACAAGAAGAAAAGGAACTGAGAGCTCGCGTCGATGAATTGATCGAGAAGTCGGAAAAGCTGCCGCCACTTGCATGGGCGACGTTCGACGTCTCGACTTCGCCGACTCCGACTCAACTCTTGCTCCGGGGGAATCACGAGACCCCTGGAGAGACAGTGACTCCGGGTGTGCTCACGGTGCTTAACGATCCCGAGCATCCGTTTGACTTGGATACAGCGCCCAAGGAACCGCCTCAAGCTACCACGGGGCGAAGGCTCGCATTTGCCGAGTGGCTCACTGATCGAAACCATCCGCTAACCGCACGCGTCATGGTGAATCGCATCTGGCAATATCATTTCGGGGAAGGATTGGTACGGACGCCTGACGACTTTGGCGCGCGAGGGAGTCGTCCGACGCATCCGGGTCTGCTCGATTGGCTTGCGGTTGAGTTCATGGAGTCGGGTTGGAGCATCAAGCATGTTCATCGCTTGATCCTTCGTTCGACGGTGTATCGGCAAAGTTCACACGTCGACAAGTTCCGGGAGGAGGCAGACTCTTCCAATCGGCTATGGAGTCGATTCCCCAAGCGCCGACTTGAGGCCGAGGCGATACGTGATGCCATGCTAGCAGTGAGCGGCCAACTGGACTTACGCATGTACGGAAAATCCGTCCCAACAGAAATCCTCGAGGATGGGCGCGTGCTTGTGCCTGCGGATCATGCGGATCGCGGGCGCAGGTCGGTGTATATCAGCACTCAACGAACAGGGATTCCAGGTATTCTCACCACTTTCGATGCCCCAGTGATGGACACCAATTCGCCCAAACGCTCGAAATCGGCGATTCCGCAACAGGCCTTGGTGGCCATGAATAACCCGTTCATGCATGACTGCGCCGAGGCATTGCGAGACCGCATCCTGAGCGATGAGCGTGAAACGTTCGATGAACGATTGAATCGGACCTGGATGCTTGCCTACACACGATATCCGACCGACGAAGAAACCGGTCTCATGGAGTCATGGATACAAACCGAGATGGATTCCAGTGCTGGCGGATTCCGTGATGCTTGGAAAACCCTTTGCCACGCGGTCTTAAGCTCGAACGAATTCCTTTATATCGACTGATGAAACCCCAATCAAATTCGCTTACCGATCACCTCGCTCGTGGCATGCTCTCACGTCGTCAGATGCTCAAAGACTCTGCCGGGGGACTGGGTGCGCTTGCCCTGAGTTCGCTCATGGCGCAGCCGTTAAAGGCGGCGGCGAGCAAGGCCTCGCCAGCGAACAATCTGTTGGCGAAACCGCCCCACTTCGCTGCCAAGGCCAAGCGGGTCGTATTCATTTTTTTGGGAGGTGGCCCTAGCCAGATGGATCTCCTCGACCCGAAGCCGATGCTCACCAAGTATCATGGACAGTCGATTCCGTTTTCGGTCAATCAACGGTCGCTCACGGGATCCACAAAATTGATGGCCAGCCCGTTCGAATTCCAGAAATACGGCCAGTCAGGCATTCAGGTCTCGGAATTGTTGCCCGGCCTATCCAAAGTGGTCGATGACATCGCGGTGGTTCGGTCCGGGGTGACAACGCGAATCGATCACGGGGAGGCTATGCTGTTGACGCACACCGGTCG
>JAPKDW010000196.1 GCA_028822375.1 Opitutaceae bacterium
ATCGCAAGATATAGCTCGCCGCAAGCGGCGGGGAATGAACCCAGTTGCGATTCAAGGAGAGCTCGTTGAAAATCAATTCGCGGTTTGAGAGTTTATCATCCTGCGGATTTCAGTCTCCCTGGCTTTCGCTTGGCGTGTGGCCTCTCTTAGGCTCGGGACGGTCTCTTTATTGGGTTTACTATGACCTACGTGCTCACGCCAGGCGGCGCTATGGGAATTATGTAGTTTTAGAATCAAGGGCATTGCCTTAGCCAATGGGCTATAGACAGGAAGATCGCTGTAGTCGGGGAGAGTGTCCACACCGGGAGCGTTTAGTTCCTTAAGGATTGTCCTAGTGAAGACGAAGTGACCTCGCTCGTTCGGATGGATGCCGTCACCGTATTCATAAGGTGGATTAGTCAGTCGATGCTCGGCGATGTCTTTTTTCAGCGGAGTGTGGATATCGATGACGCGATCGACATCGAGTCCTTCTTGAAGAATCCAGTCGGAGTAGCCTTTGAGGACTTGATCGTAATTTTGATAGGCTGCCTTGTAGCTATATTCGGCCATGCCGGGGCCTTGAAGTAGGCTGCCTTTAAGGCGTCTGGTCTCTGCGTCGAATGGAGGTGGAGTCAGCAGGATGATAAGTGAACCTGTGGCACGGACTTTTTCGATGAGTCGCGTCATTCCTTCTTTGTATGCGAGCATGCGATTTTCAGAAGGCGGGTAATAGATTCCATCATTCATCCCGTAGCAGATGAAGGTGAGATCCGGTTTTGACTCAGCCAAAGCGCGATCAATGCGGGTATGGATACAAGGCCTGGGGAATGGATGATCGGGTTCGGAAAGTCCGCTAGCAGTTTCGCTGCCGAGTCCGAGGTTGATAAGATTGTATTGGCGATCTGGATAGCGACCCCAGAGGTAGGCGTTTATGTAGGCGATGTAAGTACCTCCTTGAGTAATGCTATCTCCAAGGAAGACGATGTTCGTATCCGGCTTCAAAAAGTCGGGACCATCATCTGCGGCAGAGGCGACACTTGCGAACGCGAAGAAAATGGCCAAAGAGACCAACAGTCTTTTTATGTTCGCATGATTAGAGGGGTTGTGGCGAAGGGAGCGAGTCATGAATGGCGAGGAGTGTCACTCGCAAGTCCCTTCGTGTAAATCGAAGAAACTAGGCTTGCTCTATTTCCAGGCAGTAGCTCGGCGTTCCATGAGTTCAGGGTAGGGTTCGTCGAGATCGCCTACGTCCTGCTTGATTGCTAGAAGCTGCGCTTTCATTGCCTTGGCGACGTTCGAGTAGATTGGGTCCTTGTATACGTTTTGCTGTTCGTAAGGGTCTTTTTCTAGATCGTATAATTCTAGGTGCGCGGGAGTGGCTTCAGGTCGTGTAGCTCCCCACGACGAAACCTGATGCAGGTTCGTTTGGTTGACGTGCTCTCCAGTGCCGCTTGCCCAGATTTCGTTCATGCGTGGATGAATCGCGAGTCCATAATAGAAAATGAGTTTGTATCGTTCGGTGCGGATCGCGTAGTGAGCGGGGACATCGTGGTGAGCCCGATGCATCCAGTATCGGTAGTAGGTGGCTTGGCGCCAATTTTGGGGAGTGTTGCCTGAAAGGTTTTTCCGAAAGGACCGACCTTGCATCTTTGAGGGGGCTCGAACACCAGCGTAATCTAAGATGGTTGGAGCAAAATCGACGTTGTTTATTATGTCTTTGTTTATGCTATTCGTTTCGATTTCCTTGGGATAGCGAACGATGAAAGGCATGCGCATCGATTCTTCAAACCCCCAGCGTTTATCGACGCGATCGTGCTCTCCTAGCATCATACCTTGATCGCCAGTATAGATAATGACCGTGTCATCTTCTAGGCCTTGCTCTTTAAGGTAGTCAAGGAGGCGGCCAACGTTTTCGTCAACGCCGGCCACGCATTTCAAATAGTCTTTGAGGTAGCGCTGGTAGGCGGCGCGAGTTTGTTCTTTTTCGTCCATTCCCGTTATGTCGAGAGGTCCTCCTGGCCACCAATCGTTTTGCATCCTGTCAACGCGATTGCGTATTTGGTTTGTGGGTCCAACTGTACTGCCGTAGGTTCGAGAACCTTCGGATCTATCGCTGTTGTCTTCGAAAAGACTGTGCGGTTCCGGGATGTCTACGCCATCGTATAAATCGTCGAAACGGGCGGCGGGTTCCCAAAGACCGTGTGGAGCTTTGAAGTGGCACATTAGGAAAAACGGTTTGGAGTCATCCCTTTGTTCCTCGAGCCACTTAAGGGTTTCATTGCCGATGACGTCGCTCGAATGTCCTTCGTAGACTTCGCCTCCCTCATTGTGATCCTGCCAAGGTTTGCCTTTCTCTTTGAGCAGAGGATTGAAATAGAGACCTTGGCCGGGAAGCACCTTGTAGTAGTCGAATCCAACAGGTTCGGAGTGAAGGTGCCATTTTCCTATTATCGCTGTTTCGTATCCGGCCTTTTGGAGCTCAGTCGCCATGTTGGGCTGATGGTCCCGGTCCCAATTGTCGCTGAGGGTCATGAGGCCATTCTTATGGCTGTATTGGCCGCTGAGAATCGTGGCTCGGCTCGGAGTGCAAATTGAGTTGGTACAGAAAACGTTTTTCAGAAGCATGCCTTCGCTAGCGAGTCGGTCGATATTCGCGGTTGGAACAACTTCCTTTAGGTGACTGCCATAGCTGCCGATCGCCTGCCATGTGTGATCGTCGGACATTATGTAGAGAATATTCGGTTTGGCTGCTTGTGCCCAGTTGGACGATAGGGCGACCGAAAGGGTGAAAAGAGTGAAACGTAGCTTGTTTGCAATCATGCGGCGGTGGGTGAGGAGTTGATAACTGGGACGTCCTAGTTTTTAATGCAGACGATTGCTGGGACTGTCGAGTAAAGTCTTATGAATGCGAAATCGCCTTACCCGCTGATGCGTTGCGGATGGGAGTAGACGTTCATCTTCGGGTGACGGAGAAAACCGACAAGCGTTTGGCCGCATTCTCTGGCGAATGAAATCGCTAGAGATGAAGGGGCGGAAACGGCAGCTACTATCGGTATTCTAGCGGCCAAAGCTTTTTGGATGATTTCGAAGGAAACCCGACCGCTCACGAGGAGTATGTGATTGTCCAGAGGCCAGAGATCATTGAGCACTGCATAGCCAATGGCTTTGTCGAGCGCGTTGTGCCGTCCTACGTCTTCGCGCAAGCATACAAGTTTGCCTTCGCTATCGAAGAGACCTGACGAGTGCAGTCCACCTGTACGGTCGAAAACGATTTGGTTCTTTCTGAGGATATCGGGTAGAGCAAGGAGCGTTTTACGATCGATGACGCATTTGCTGTCAATTTCTGGATACGATTGCTTGATCGAATCGATGGAGGTTTTTCCGCAAACGCCGCAGCTCGAGGAAATGGCTCCAAATCGATTGGATTGGATATCCTCGAGGGGGATAGATTCGTTGAAGCGAACTCGGATCGTGTTCTCGGGGTTCGTCGAGAGTTTGCAGCGACTGATTTCCTTAAAATCGGTTTTGGAGCCAGCGATGCCTTCGGTGACCATGAATCCGGCTGCCAGCTCTTCGTCATGTCCGGGAGTGCGCATGGTGACGACGAAGGGGTTGTTGCCGATACGGATTTCAAGGGGTTCCTCGATTGCCACATCGTCGTTGATAGTATTGGCGCTTCCGTCAGCGTGGAGGCGAACAACGGCACTTTGAACAATAGAAGGACTGGTTGGTTTCGGTTCCAAAAGTGGATCATTAATACGCAAGCTGGCTCGTCTGGGTCAATAGTCTAGGGAGGCTTGTTTGGGGTATCGAGCTGAAGACTTGCATAGTTTGGTCGAAATTGAGCATAGTTCGGCATGTTCTACCCCAGGATTGTATTGTTTTTTTGTCTTTTTAGCTGGCCGCTGTTTTCTGCAGATCGACCGAATATCTTGTTAGTCTTTACCGATGATCAGGGAATTAACGATGTAGGTTGCTACGGTAGCGAGATTCCGACGCCGAATATCGATCGTTTGGCCAGTGAAGGGGCATTATTCGAGAGTTGGTACTCGGCTTCGTCGATTTGTACGCCTTCGCGTTTCGGCTTGCTGACAGGAAGAAATCCGAGTCGCTCGAAGCACCAATTGTTAAGCGCGCTTATGTTTATGGCAGACGAACATAAGATGACCGGTATTCAGCCTGGGGAGACGACGATCGCGGAACGCTTGCGCGATTCGGGTTACGATACTTCTTTGATTGGGAAATGGCATTTGGGTCATGGCGATAAGTCGCTGCTTCCAACTCGCCATGGGTTCGATTCGTTTATTGGACATACGGGTGGTTGCATCGATTTCTTTACGATGACTTATGGAGTGATTCCCGATTGGTATCACCAGGAAGAATATGTTTCGGAAAATGGATACGCGACTGAATTGATTACGGATGAAGCGATTTCATTTTTGGATTCGCGAGAAAGCGATGCCGATCCTTTTTTCCTTTATCTAGCCTACAATGCCCCGCATTTCGGCAAAGGTTGGAGCCCAAGCGCTCAGAGTCCGATTAATATAATGCAGCCGCAAGCGGAGGATCTGAAACGCGTGTCTTTTATAGAGGATAAGGTGAGCCGCGAGTTCGCTGCTATGGCTGTGTCGCTCGACGACGGAGTGGGGCGGGTGATGGATGCTCTTGAGGCGAATGGATTGGCGGAGGATACGCTCGTGGTCTTTCTGACCGACCATGGCGGCGATCCCGTTTACGGCGGCAATAACGAGCCGTATCGAGGGGATAAAGCGACGCTTTTCGAAGGCGGCTTACGAGTACCTTGTATAATGCGTTGGCCGGGTAAAATAGCGGCTGGGTCGCGTAATAAAGCATTGTGCAGTTCTTTAGATTTGTTTCCGACGTTTTGCGATTTGGCTGGGATTGAATTGGAGGACGATCGTTTGGACGGTCGAGAGCTTGGCCCTGCGCTTTTCGAGGGAAATCGATGGGAAGACCGTTCCTTGTTTTGGGAGCTTGGAGCGCATCAGGAACTTGACAGGAAACCGTGGAGCGCGATGCGTACGGGGGATTGGAAATATTTGGAAACACCCACTGAAGGAGAGTTTCTATTCAATCTCTCGGATGACCCTTACGAGCGGAGTAATTTGATCGATAGCGAGCCTGAACGGTATATGGCGATGAAGGCGCAGAGAGATAAAATGTCTCTTCAAATGCGTAAGTAGGATTCTGTTACAAGGGGAGTATCAGTAGGGCAGTCTTCTTTCGCAGCGCGGCATGATTTTTGTAGCGGAATTCGGTCGTTGTATTCGATTTGGTTTTCCGTACACTTGCGTGCTACTAAATACTCCTATGAATGTACCCGTTTCCGCACTCCTCGGCGAGAAGGCATCTCAAATCTTCTCTATTTCTTCAACGTCTACCGTTCTCGATGCCGTTCATGAAATGAATCGCCTCATGATTGGATCGATAATCGTCCTGGAGGAGGACAGATTGGTCGGGATTTTCACCGAACGTGATGTATTGCAGCGAGTCGTGGCTAAAGGATTGTCACCGGCGTCAACGTCGGTGGCTGATGTTATGACGAAGGACGTGGAGACGATTACTCCGCAGACGACACTCGAGCAGACTATGGAAGCGATGACGGAACGCCGGCATCGACATTTGCCGGTTGTCGATGGGGATCAGATTAAAGGATTGGTATCAATCGGAGATGTCACCCGATGGATTTCTCAAGCTAACGAAGACGAAGCTCACAGTCTACGAAGCTACATTATGGGTGGTTTTTAGATCCGATTCTCTAGCGAAATCGAGAGTTCTTGAAACCAAGGTCTCGGTTTACACCTTCACACTATTGTCTTAGACGATTTCTCTTCAATAACCTAAACCTGGGATTACCCCGATATGAATTTATCCCTCGTCCGCGCAACACTTGAGACCGCCGCGCTATGCCTATTTGGAGTTTACCGTCGAAAATGATAAGGCGCGTCTCGATCACTTGATTCCAGAGGCTGTTTTGTTTTTGATACAGGTAGCGGCCGATCTCCGAGCGTCCATCATTTCCAAAACCTCCACCGGTTAATCGGATTCAATGTTTGAACGATTTCATCGTTCAGTGGTCCCGCTGTTGCGGGAAGATCGGCCGCTACCTTTAGAAAAACTAGGATTCTAGCTGAAATTGGTTTATTTCGATCTGCTTCGTAGGTTGGCGACCGAGTAGTTTGGATCGTCTGGCAGAACTTCGACGTTTACGCGATTACTCGCCTTCTTAAGCATGTTACGGCAGTCGGGCGAGAGGTGGCGAAGGCGGAGGTTCTTGCCCGCTTTACGATAGCGTTCGACGAGTGAATTGATCGCTTCGAGTCCTGACATGTCGCAGACTCGGGCATGACCAAAATCAATAACGATGTTCTTTACATCGGAGCGGGCTTGGAACTTGTCCGTGAATTCGTGAACGGATCCAAAGTAGAGCAGGCCTTGTAACGAATAAATGCGTTCGTCTTCGGTTTCTTTTTCGATGATCACGAAAACGTGTTTCGAACTTTCCCAAGCGAATATGAGGGCGGAGAGAATGATGCCTATGAAAACTGCGGTCGCTAGATCGTGCATTATGACGGTGACGAGCGTCACGGCTACGATGACGATAATCTCAGAGAAAGGAACTTTTCCGAATGTGTTGAGGGAGGACCATTCGAATGTGCCGATCACAACCATGAACATAACTCCGACCAACGCAGCGATCGGAATGACTTCGATTATCGGTCCGGCAATCATGATGAAAGTCGCAAGCGCGGCAGCGGCAGTAATGCCAGAGAGCCGTCCGCGTCCGCCGGACTTCATATTGATGAGGGATTGTCCGATCATCGCGCAACCGCCCATGCCACCGAAAAGGCCCGAGAGAAAATTCGCGCCGCCTTGGGCCACGCACTCGCGATTGCCTTGCCCGCGCGTTTCAGTGATCTCGTCGATGAGTTGGAGAGTCATCAGCGATTCAATGATGCCCACCATGGATACGATAAACGCGGTTTTGAGTAGGAAAGGCCACTCGATTGCCCAAGCGATGCCTGTAGGCAAATGAGCCAGAGGAAAGGATCCTGAAAGCTTACCTTCGGGATTGCTTGGCGATTGAGCTAGGACGTCGGAAACGGTCGCGCTGTCTTTAAAGAAGAGAAATGCGATTACGCCTACCGAGCCGATCGCCACTAAAGAAGAAGGAACCGCTTTGGTGATTTTTGGGAAAAACTGGATGATGATCATCGTGATGGCTACGAGGCCGACCATCGCGGCCAATGGTTGACCAGCAAGCCAGTTTCCTGTGGCCAGGCTTTTGAAAGATGGGAATTGAGCCATCAGGATCACGATCGCGAGTCCGTTGACGAATCCGATCATAACTGGATGCGGAACCAGGCGAATGAAGCGACCAAGCTTTAGGACGCCAAACAGGATTTGAATCACACCTGCGATCATGATGACTGCGAACAAGTACTGAAGACCAAGCCCTTCTCCAAGCGCGTCGCCATGCTGAACCGCTTTGCCAGCTACGACCGCGATTGCTCCGGTTGCTCCGGAAATCATCCCTGGGCGACCACCGCAAGTAGAAGTGATAAAGCCCATGAATACGGCTGCCCAAAGTCCGACGAGTGGATCGACGCCAGCTGCAAATGCGAATGCAATTGCTTCCGGGACGAGGGCCAAGGCCACGGTAAGACCGGAGAGCAAATCGTCTTTGAAATTGGTGTTTTTGTTACGAAAAAGGTCGAACATGATGCGTTGCGTTGCGTTCTCTGCAAAATTGCAGCCCGTGGTACTCGTAGGAATACTCTTAAATGTAAACTGCGAAATCGATATTCGGTCTACAAGGAAGGGTGTTCGAGAAATAGAAACACGGTCTATTCTGTGCTCTCTTGAGAAAATCGAGCTTCTCTGGGAGAGAACTCTTTCCCGGTGGCTTCGGCGAGTCGACAGTATAGGTCGGGGCGTCGGGCGCGGAGCCAGCGTCGGCCAGTACATCGGTCGAGGAGTTCGAGGTCTAGATTGGCGACGACCATGTCGTCATCCGCTTTCCAGGTTTCGGAGACGATGCGGCCGTAGCAGTCTATGATCATCGCATTGCCTGTTCTGACTTCGTCATCGTCGATGCCCACGCCATTGCTAAAGAGAATGAACATTCCGTTGTCATGAGCGCGTGATGGTAACCAGCGCAAAAGCCATTCGCGTCCATTGGGGCCTTTGATGGCCTCTTCGATGGATTGAGGGTCGGCTTCTCTATTTTTCCATAGGTAAGGATCGATCGTTGTCATCCCGTGCGGACTACGAGAGCCACAGCCACCTGTTTGATGGGGAGCGAGGAGAATGTCGGCTCCTTCGAGCGCGGTGATACGGGCGTTTTCGACTAGGTTATTGTCGTAGCAAATGAGGATGCCAACCTTGACGCCAAGGT
>JAPKDW010000197.1 GCA_028822375.1 Opitutaceae bacterium
CGGGAATCGTTGCTCCAGCGAAATCCAACATGAGAGCCGGATAGTCCACATTTTCAACGATCGCATCACTCCGCTTTCCAGCAGGAATCGACGGTGGATAACGTACAATGAAAGGCATGCGAGCCGATTCGTCATAAGCCCAACGTTTGTCCTGGTAGTCTTTTTCACCGAGCCAAAATCCTTGATCGCCTGTGTAAATGATAACCGTATTGTCGTACAGACCTTCAGCTTTTAGATAATCGAATAAACGTTCCAAATTGTCATCTACGCCTTTAACGCAACGGAGGTATTTCTTGAGGTAGCCCTGATAAGCAATGCTCGTCGTTTCGCGCTCAGTGAGCTTTGCCGGATCGTAATCAGCAGGAAACTCCTCGGGGAATTTCTGAAACAGATGCGTTGCGTAAGAGCGACGTGGATTGCGTTTTCCAATCGAAGTTCCGATATGAGGCATCAGTTCGTCATTGTGCCCCCGTGTGGCGAGCGAACCGAATGTATCCGGAACATCGTAGAGCGTATCCGGTTCAGGAATCGTCACGTCAGCAAGATACGACTGATAGCGCGGCGCGTTCTCGAAGTAGTCATGCGGCGCCTTGAATTGGTGGCAGAGAAAAAATGGCTTGTTCGGATCACGCTCGTTCTTGAACCACTCCAAAGTCGAATCAGTAATCGCGTCAGACGAATGCTGCCCCTTGTGCGTTACCACGTTCTTTGGCCATTCCTCTTTTCCTTGTATCCGAAATTCCGTGTCGAAGTATTTCCCTTGGCCCGGGAGTACTTTATAGTAATCGAAGTTGGGCTCCTGCTTGAGATGCCATTTTCCTACTATCGCCGTTTGGTAACCCGCCTTCCGCATCTGGATTGGAAGCGATTGATTCTCAGGCTTGATGTTTCCGCCCAGATCGAAAACGCCGTTAACGTGATCGTACTGGCCTGTTATAACACACGCTCTCGAAGGCGTACAAATTGCGTTCGTGCAAAACGCATTGTCGAAAACGATTCCCTCGTTCGCTAGCTTGTCGAGAGTCGGCGTCGGGTTTAGATCTTTGAGCAAGGTAGCGTATGCGCCAACAGCCTGAGCAGTGTGATCATCAGACATAATGAACAGAATATTCGGCCGATCTGCCGCCCGAGCGCAGAGAGTCGATACGACTAGGGCGATGAGGCTGAGGGAGAGACGTTTTATTTTCATTTGAGGAATAGGAATTGTTTTTCAGCGAAAATGTAGGAGCGGGTTTACCCCGCGATTGGGTCCAGGTATCGCGGGATAAACCCGCTCCTACGACTATATAGTATACTGCCTGGGAAAGGTAGCTCAGAGATTCAGCCTGAATTCTTAAGGCTGACTCAGGCTAAAGCACTGAGCTACTGGTTAGCGAACGGAGCTACTTCAAATCAAAATCGGAGACCTTGAGACCTTTTTCTTTCCAGTAATCGCCAGGCATAAAACCGAACATAGACGGCTTGTAATCGCCGACCAACTGGACGTTGCTTCCGTCCTTCGGAACCGGAATTCCAAGAGTCCAGAACACGGCGTTCACCACCATGCGACGGGTGCCCTCTGTAGATAGGTCATTGGAAGAACCCATTGTCGTAGCGAAGACCTTACCGGATTTTCCGCCGGGATATTGATAGGTTTTCGTCCACGCAACTGGCATCAAGGGATCATTCTTATTAAAGCCAGGCTCCTTGCCGTATCCGGGAACCCTGTCATAAGGACCAGTGCCAATCTCAGGGTGTAATTTGCCCATTCCGGCGACCACTTGTCCGTAAACGATTGCTTCGCTATCGCCGACCAACGGGAGGTTAACTCCATAAACGTCAGTCGGACCCCAGATGTCGCCCTCGCCGATGCCATTAACGATCTCGTGCTTTCCAGCAAGAATGCCACGGGTGCTTTCATATTTGTGCCAACCGTGATGACTTACCCAAGTGCTGCCGAGCACGAGTTCGCCAAATCCTTTGGTCCAGGCTTTCTTGTCGCCCTTGTAGTTAAAACTCCAATGCGCCCACTTCGAATCGTTGTCTTCAATATTGAACGCGTGTGTCGCTGTGCGCAGGCCAATTACAGGACGGCCAGTCTTTAGGTAGTTGTCGATCTCCTTCATTTGATCGTCCGGAAGGTCGCGAAAACGTGTCGCAATCACCATAAGATCCGCATTCTGTAACGCTTCTAAGCCTGGAATGTTATTTTGGTAGTTTGAATCGATTACCCCAGGGCTCTTCGGATCTTGAGCGTAAACGACCGTGCAATCGAATCCATGTCTTTGGGACAAAATCTTGCCGAGCTGCGACAGCGCTTCTTCCGAGCGGTACTCTTCGTCACCGCTAATCAAAACGACCTTTTTACCTTTGCCCATTCCGGACTTGCCCAAATAAACCTGCCATTGCTTCGCGGCGCTAACCGAGGCCGATTCAGGAAATGGATTTTCCTTCAAGAGCTCGTCTACCATGTAGAAGTTTTGACGTCCTTTAGTTGCTTCGCGAACCTTGGCAACGGCTTCAGGTTGGATGGCCTTGGCCACTGCTTTCTTGTCGCCGAAACGAGCGCGAACGAAGGTAAGAACGCCAGCGATTTCTTCGTCATCCAGCAACCCGCCAAATCCAGTCATCGGCGGTACGCCAGTAGTAGGATCATAGGTTTTACCGTCGACGTCGATCGGACCCCAGAGGCCCTTCAAGACAATCTTAATAAGACGTTCGTCTTCGCCCATCACCCATTCGTTCGCGTTGAGCGGAGGATAGATATTGGGAACCGTGCCTTTTCCGTCAGTACCGTGACAGGTCACGCAATGAGCGTCACGGTGAAAAACTTCTTCACCAATTCTATACAGATCTAGATCGGCCTTGGAGAGATTGATTTGCTCTACCGCAATCGTTTTTACCTTTTTGTCGTAGAACTCGAAATTTCCCGCCAAATAGGATTTCGCTGCCGGATTGCCTGCGAGCTCAAGTTTACCGCTCTTATTCAAAGCCTTCACGTCATCCTCCAAAGTCGCGAAAACCGCATCATAGGCACGTCCCAACCACTTGGTCACGGGTTTCTTCAGACCAGCGACTGCAATTTCAGCGCCCTTGTCATTGTCCTGCCATGACGCCGCGACAACCGCTTCCAAACGAACGCGTGGATGCTCGTCTTCAGCTGCTTTTAGAAACAACTCGTGGCTGCCATCAATTTGACGATGCGTGTAGCGGAGAACGCGAACCGCGCCAGAGCGCACCTTGTGATCATCTGATTCCAAACACAGTTCGAGAATACCTGAATCAACCTGGTTCTGTCCCCAAGTAGCCCAGAGGCCTTCGAGGAGATTGCGACCGTAATTCGAGTCGCTCTTGTCGAGTCCCTTGACCCATCTCTTAACCGCAGGAACCACCTTGCTGGCATCGTGACCGCGCAATTCGCGACGAGTACGATAACGGGTGCGGTACTCGTGCTCCTTAAGGTTTTCGAGCAATTGCTTAATCGATGCGCCTGCAACCGTGACAGGTTTCACGAGCGGACGAGACGGATACGTAACGCGATAGATGCGGCCGTGATCGTTGTCGCGATTCGGATCGCGAGCGCTGTGCTGCATGTGACCGATGAGCGGGTTGTGCCAATCGATAATGTAAAGCGAGCCATCCGGAGCGAATTCCATCTCAACGGGACGGAAGTTCGAATCGGTCGAAACGATCAAATCTTGCTTCAATTCTCCAGTGAAACCTGCTCCGTCCTCGACCATGCTGTGATGCTTCGTGCCAAGGAATCCGATCGTGTTGTTAATCAAGAAGTCGCCCTGCGTATCCTCGGGAAAATGACGCGAAGAGATGAACTCCGTTCCGGAAGTCGGACGTACTCGGTGAGTCGTGAATTGAGCCAATTTCTCAATTTCAACGCCATGCCGAACTTTCGCCGAAAGCGGCAATGACCACCAATTGGCGCCAGGGGAGGCATCCGAAAGGAACGTTTGACCGTAGTCGTCGATCGTAACTCCCCAAGGATTGGATACATCGGTTTGCATGAAACGCTCAACGCGCGAAGTAATCGGATCAAAGCGCCACAGACCACCATCGGTCATGTACTCCGGACCGTACGGCGTTTCTATAGACGTGTGCAAAAAACGTCCTTCGTTCATGTAGATCCCGCCAGCCGCATCAGCTAAGAAAGCCGAAATCGAGTGGTGAGTGTCGGCCGAATCAAAGCCGTGAACTAAGATCTCCGTGCGATCCGCGCGATCATCGCCGTCGTCGTCAATTAATAGGGAAAGATTCGGCTGAGTCGCGACATAAACGCCCTCAGGGGCCAATTCGAAACCGATCGGCATGTGCAAACCATCAGCAAATGTCTTTTGCGAATCCGCACGGCCATCGCCATCGGTATCTTCGAAGATCAACAGCTTATCGTTCGGACGCTCGTCGCCTGAACGGTAGTGAGGATAGGATGGAATCACCGCTACCCAAAGGCGTCCTTGATTGTCGAATGTAGCTTGAACGGGATTGCGAAGTTCTGGGAACTCCGACTCGGAAGCGAAAAGATCGATCTTATACCCTTCAGGAAGCCTGAATTTATCGAGAGCCTTATCCACGTCTAGAAACTCAATCGGGCGATTGAAATTGCTTTCAATCGTCTTCAGTTCAAGCGTCGAACCATCGTCGACCGCCTTATCAGGCGAAGCGCCTTGAGCAACGTCGTGTATCTTTGCATCGCGCAGATCCGTCATTTCACGGATCTTCTGAATTTCTTCCGGGTAGTTATCATTGCCATACGGCTTGTAGCGACGACCGTAAACATGAACGCCATTGAGGATCTGGTAGTCGTTTAGCCAATACCAGTTTTTGTCTTCGACCACTTCGAACATCGCTTCGTGCGACACTTTTTCCTGAGCCTTTACTTCTCCGTAGAGCGACTTGATGAGGATAGTGGAAAGATTGCGGTAACCTTCGTTCGAAAGCGCGAAACCATTGATCGTTTGCGGTTCCTTCTCGGCGGCGTAGAGCTTGCGAGTCGGCTCGAATAGATCGACGAAACCCACATTGCGAGCCGCAGCAACGCGTTTTACGGCGTCCGCATAAGCAGCGAGGCGGATATTCTCTTCCTTTCCGTTAGGCAGATCCTTTATTTTCGAGAGGTTTTCGAAAGCAATCGGCGAAACGAGTACCAAACGTGGAGCAGATTTGCCGTTGTATTTTTGCTTTAGAGTATGCTGAACGAAGGCATCGAGTTCATTGTAGAAATTATCGACGCGGTCTAATCCTTCGAAGGATTCGTTGTATCCGAAGAATGCAAGAATTGTATCGGTTTTTAACTCCGTCAACCACTCGTCCGGCATTGGAAAATGACCAATGCCTAGATGCGTCTGCTTGCCAGGATGGAATTTCTCGGCACCGGGAAATGCCCACTGCGTTAAGCGAGATGAATTCGGGCGAAAACCAGGTGTGAAGCCCGGTTTGCTCATATTGCGAACGATCAATTCCTCGTTCGGAAACTGCCGATGCAGATCCGTCTCGAAATGAGGAAAATAGAGCATGCGCTCCCCTAGTCCATTTCCGAGAATGACGATTCGCTCGCCCTTCTCTACAGTCAGCGGCAGAGTGTCGGCCGACGCATTTAAACAAAAAAGGGCAACAAGGGCGCTCAATAGTATTCTAGGCAGCATAGGGCAGTAGATAGATTATTTTTATCGTTTTGAAATTGAGCCTAAACAAGGCAATTGGGCTGTTCGGTATATCGAAGCGGCGCTTTCAGTTTTTTTGGGTAACGGAGGTTCTATTGGGTAAAAAATGGTTATCAGAGCAATTATCGGTGTCGAGCTTGCTTTGATCGATTGAATGTACGAACGAAAACATGACTAAGAACATTCCTCCTTCGTTCCGATTTCTTGACCCGAAATCGTCATCAAACTCGATTTTTCCCGAATAAGCGGATTGTCGGCTTTACGAATGAGCTTTGCGTTCAAAGAATTCATGGGGCGATCAGTTTCGTTTCAATATTAACGAAGATGCGTGTCGCGATAGACCTGCGGAGTAATCTGCATCAGCCGAGCGAACTCCTTGGTCATGTAGCTCTGGTCGCAAAACCCACAATCCATCGCTATTCGAGCAATCGTGTGATTTCCGTGAATCAGTTTGCGACAGGCCGCATTAATCCGCACTTTTTTCAGGTAAGCTATCGGACTGAGGTTGAACCGTTTTTTAAATTGGCGCTCGAAAGTCCGCACGGAGAGGTTTGCCCGACTAGCCATGTCGGCCACGCAAATCTTTTCCGGATATTTCTCTTCCACGAAATCGATGACCTTAAACAGCTCCGGATAAGCGCCAAGAGCGCTGCTAGCTGCCTTAAACTCACGCGTCACGCCTTCCAAGCCAATGATGCTCCCATTCTTTCCGTAAACGGGAACCTTGGTCGTCGTGTACCAATAAACCGAGAGATCATTCCTCGTAACGAGCTCCACTTTATTAACAATCTGCTCGCCATGCAGAAGAACCTTCTGGTCATCCTTCAAATAATGATCCGCCAGGTAGGTCGGGACCAATTCGAAATCGGTTTTGCCAAGCACATCAGATTCACGTGAGTAACCTAGCAAGAGAACCAAGGCTTCGTTCGCCGCGATAAACCGCCCTTCCGGATTCTTTACGAAATAGCAGACATCATTCAAATGGTGAAAAAGCCCAAGCCCCCTGCGAACAGGATCGACTTCCTTGAAAAAGGAATCCGAAAGACTTTCAGATAAGGGCATAATCATGGGATTTTGAAAACGAATTCAAGCCAACGGCGATGAGGATCGACCAAGCAATTGAAGCCACGAGTATAGGCTCACCGCCCCCCCTATGGATAGGAGGATACGGTTAAAAGCATTGTACATTTGCGACAATGGCGGTTTTTCACAACCTTTCCCGTAGCGAAGAAGCCTCCTTGGCCGTTATATTACATAGGCCCAAATGCGATCGGCTCCTAACGCTTTTGCTCTGGAGCGTAGACTCTCTCTACTTTCGAGTAATCGACTTGAACTCCCTGCTTCGGATAAGAGTCAAGAACGGCCTGTAGCTTCTTGCGCGCACGCTTTACAGCGCCACTGGATCGCTCTCGATCGACAACTGTTTTCTCCAAGACATCCTCTTGCGTGTCATAGAGTTCGCCATTGTCGTAAAGCTTATAGCGCTCGTCCCTAGCGTAGCGAACTTCCCAGTGATTGTACATGTCGTCGTATTTTTTCGAGTAAGGCCTTGGGAAATAATACCCGTAAATCCAATCGCGAGGCTTTCCCTTTTTGCCCTCGCACTGGGGCCAGAAGCTCCACCCATCCGCGTCGGTAATTTCCTTTGCCGGCAAACCCGCCGCTTCGACAATCGTCGGAAAGAAATCGGAAAAAGCGATCAGGTCATCGTTAAGCTGCCCCTCGGGGATGCGTCCCGGCCAATTGGCGATCAGCGGCACATGCGTTCCATGATCGTAAGTATAACCTTTGCCACCACGCATCTGCTGGCCATCGAACTCAGAATGCAAAACGGAGTTTGTACCGTTGTCTCCGGTGAATACTACAAGCGTGTTATCACGCAGACCATTCTCCTCGAGCGTATCCACTAAGCGACCGACAAGCGCATCCATATAATTCACCATATCGATGAAGTTCTTCTTAGGGTCCTTCTCATTTCGATCCGTGCTGTTCGGAGCTGGGGGGAATGGATTATGAACCAAAATCATCGGGTAGTATGCGAGGAATGGGGTATCGGAATCAGCGCAGGATTTGATGAAATCCGCCAGGAAGTCCGTGCACACATCCGGGCCATAACGATCCTTTGGAAGCTCCAGCAAGGCACCATTGCTTTCCAATGAAGGATCCCAATAACGTTCGCGACCAGTAAGTGGCGTATTCCACAGACAATAGGAATCAAAACCAGCTTCCTGAGGAGTCGTTCCTGCATTCTCCGTCATAAGCTGCCATTTGCCTGCTACTGCTGTAGCGTAACCCGATTGCTTGAAATGATTGGCGAAAGTAGGCTCGCCCTTCGGGTACAATCCGAAATCCCGGTAATTGAAAACGTTCGATTTGCCCGACATCAGATTGACGCGACTTGGTGTGCACAAAGGCGTCGAGTGGCAATTCTCGAAACGGATTCCCGCTTCCGCCAAAGCGTCGAGGCGAGGCGTCGAATACTCTTTGCTTCCATAACTACTGAAGCATTCGAAACCGATATCGTCTGCCATGATCAGCAAAACGTTCATGGGTTTTTCAGCCGCGTTGGCGATGAAAGGGAGGATCCCCAAAAAGATGGATAACAGTGTTTTCATATGTCTGAAGGGATGGGATGGGGATTAAAATGCGGTTAACTTTGGCGAAGGAGGTAGCGGCCGATCTCCGAGCGGCCATATTTAGAAGATCATTACTCT
>JAPKDW010000198.1 GCA_028822375.1 Opitutaceae bacterium
GGCGAATGGTCCAACCGCGATTCAATCGGAGCCATGACCTGGACCTTGGAAAACGAAAGCCAAGTCTCGAACCAGGGTATGCGGTCGATTGCCAAAGACCTACTCCTAAATGGCGTCTACGAAGAACTCGTCGCGTTTCACTCGAATTTATTCGAAACCGGAAAGCGTGACTCCGTCGCCTGGGAAAGCGCTCGTCTGCTCGCTCGTCGCGATCCTCAAACTTCGATCGATTGGATTTCCGCAATCGAAACTCCGACTTCGCGCTACGGCGCTTTCAACGATTCCCTCTACGAAATCGGTCACGACGATTTTACCAGCTCCATCCAATTCGCCGAACTCGCCTACGGCGTCGCCAATCTCGACCGAGAGACCGTGCTTTTCCAAGCGCTGCAAAGCTGGTCGACCGTAGATTCCGAAAAAGTCCGCGCGTATTTGGATCGCAACAACAGCCTTACCGCTGGAGAAACGCTCGACGCCCTCCGAGAATCGATCAACTGAGCGATCGTTTTTTTATTCCCTTTGGGTCTAATACCTCGAAGCTTGCTTCGGCTTTTAAAGCAAGTCCGGAGGCCTTGCACCACCTTCAATGCTTTTTTAGCTAGGGTGGTACGAGGCGTCCCGACTCGTATTCTCAATCTCTCCAAACACCTCGCTGGCGCAGAGCGACAGTTGACCGACAGGTCAAGGAGCTTGCCCCGGGGGTGCTTTATTCTGCGATCGAAAAATGGATCGGAGGGCTGCTTGTCCCCAAGCAGCCGCGGAAGATACATCAATCACCACGGTTGCCCAGGGACAGGCAATCCTACCAGGCGACAGAATGAAGCGTACCCCTGGAAAAACGCGCCCTATCTTCCTGATAAACAAGGACGACTGTAATCTTTGCAAATCCCCGCCACTTTTTGCTTAACATCGAGACCGCTAACCGCATGATTTACCCCCATGTACGAAATGGAAGGCAAGGTTAAGGTCATCGAGGATACTCAGACCTTTGGAAGTGGATTTCAAAAGCGCGAATTCGTGGTTACGTCGGAAGAGAAATTTCCGCAGGACCTAAAATTCGAGTGCACAAAAGAAAAAATCGAGCTCTTGGAAAAAGTCCGGACCGGCGATCACGTCAAGGTCAGCTTCAATATCCGCGGCAACGAGTACAAAGGTCGCCACTTCGTGAACCTGCAAGCTTGGCGCATAGAAAATGGCGGCGGCGAAGTCTCCAGCGACCTCGCAAACGTCACCAGCGAATCGAGCGAATCGAGCGGCGGCAATGCCGACGATCTCGAAGATTCTCCGTTCTAATCGATTTCACTTTTTAAAAGCGCAACCCCCTCGCAATCAACCGCGAGGGGTTTTCATGCCCTAGTCTAGGTAGGGCGGCATCGCCGAGGCCGCAGCATAAGAAGATTCATGCACCGCGGCGTGCCGGGACACCCAAAAGCCAGACGTCTCTAAACGCTTGCCCGTTTCCGGCTTTTTCCACAGACAACAGACCTATGCTCGTTGATAAAAAAGTTGCCGTCATCACCGGAGCCGCCCGTGGCGTTGGACGTGCCACCGCCCTGAAATTGGCCAATGCCGGATGCCATATCGTCATCAACTACCGCTCCTCCAAAGAGGATGCCTTGCAAACGGTGAAAGCCATCGAGGCTTGCGGAGTTCGGGCCCTAGCGATTAAAGGAGACGTTTGCGACGATCGCTTTTGCCGCGAGCTCATGGAAACCGCCTTCACGGAATTCGGCCGACTCGACATTCTCGTCAATAATGCCGGCACCACCGCGTTCATTCCCCATGACGACCTAGACCAAGTTCAAGCAGAACACTGGGAGAACCTCTTTTCGACAAACGTCAAAGCCGTCTTCCAATGCACCCGGGCAGCTAGGCCCTGGATGGAGAAAAACGGCGACGGTGAAATCGTCAATGTCGGCAGTATCGCCGGTATTCGCGGAACCGGAAGCTCCATCCCCTATTCTGCATCGAAAGGAGCCACCCATACACTAACGCTTTCGCTAGCCCGAGTTTTAGGGCCGCATATCCGAATGAATGCCATCGCCCCGGCGTTTATAGCGGGCGAATGGCTAGAAGAAGGTCTTGGCGAATCTTTCGAAGCCGCCAAAAAAGTCTGCGAGGACAGCGCAATTCTCGGCAAAGTCTGCCAACCCAAAGACGTGGCCGACGCCATCGTATCGCTCATCACGGGCTCTGACCTTGTCACCGGACAAATCCTCGTCTGCGACGGGGGTGCCCTCCTCGCCGAATAACCCCAAAAACTTCCCCAATGAAAATTACCGTACTCGACGGATACGCCCTCAATCCAGGAGATCTTTCTTGGCAAGCATTCGAATCGCTCGGCGAGATTCAGGTTCACAATCGCGTCGAGCCCGATGCCATCATCGAAGCCGCTCTCGAAGCAGACGTTTTGCTCACCAACAAAACGCCCCTTTCCACGGCAACCCTCGAAGCCCTGCCCAACCTCAAATACATCGGAGTGCTCGCCACGGGTCATAACGTCGTCGATTCCATCGCCGCGCGAGCTCGTGGAATTCCCGTAACCAACGTACCCAGCTACGGGCCCGAATCAGTCGCTCAAATGGCAATCGCCCATGTAATGAATATCTCACGACAGGTAGCCCACCACGCTAGTACCGTACGCAACTTTCGTTGGGCTCAAAATCAGGATTTTTGCTATTGGGATTTTCCTCAAATCGAATTGAACGGCAAAACACTCGGCATCATTGGCCTGGGAACCATCGGTCTAGCGACCGCCAAAATAGCTCAAGCATTGGGCATGAAAATTCTCGCCAATCGCAAAAGCGACCAGCCCATGCCTGAGGGCATCGAAAACGCATCGCTCGACCAAATCTTCGAGCAAAGCGATTTCATCAGCCTCCACTGTCCCCTTACCGAAGACACCGAAAAGCTGGTCAACCAAGAGCGACTCAAGCAAATGAAGTCGACCGCTTTTCTCATCAATACCAGTCGCGGTCAATTGGTGGACGAAGGCGCCCTTTTCCAAGCCCTCAAGGACCACCGCATCGCCGGAGCAGGCCTTGACGTTCTCACCCAAGAACCTCCAGCATCCGACAACCCGCTTTTTACGCTCGAAAACTGCCACATCACACCGCACATCGCCTGGGCCACCCAAGGAGCTCGTCGCCGCCTTATGGATACGGCCGTGCAAAACCTAACATCATGGATGCAAGGAACGCCGACCAACGTCGTAAACCTATAAGCCAAATATTTCTCCCCAAGAATCCAAAGCTTCATGAAAATCGACTCGCATCAACACTTTTGGAGATACGACGCGACCGACTATCCCTGGATCGGGCCCAAACATCTCGCGATCAAGCGCGACTTCTTTCCAGCTGATCTAGAACCCTTGCTCCAAAATGCAGGTATCGACGGCTGCATCGCCGTACAAGCGCGTCAAACCCTCGAGGAAACCAATTGGCTGCTGGAGCTCGCGGCCAAAAACACATTCATTAAAGGAGTCGTCGGCTGGCTCCCGCTCAGCGATCCTCAGATCAATCAAACTCTCGAACGATACGCTAACCAACCAAACCTCGTTGGCATTCGCCATATCATCCACGACGAACCCGACGACCAATTTATCTTACGCGCCGATTTCAACGAAGGGATCAGCCAACTAACGTCGCGCGATCTCGTCTACGACATTCTCATTTTCGAGAAACACCTGCCTCAAACGATCGAATTTGTCGACCGACACCCCAATCTTAATTTCGTCGTCGACCATATCGCCAAACCGAAGATCCGCCGGGAAATATTCGATAAAGAATGGCAAACGAATCTCACCGAGCTCGCGCGCCGCGAAAACGTAAGCTGCAAACTCTCCGGCATGGTCACGGAAGTCGATGGACCCGTATGGGACCGGCAACTACTCGCACCGTACTTCGAAACCGCTCTCGAAGTCTTCGGATCCGATCGTCTCCTCTTCGGCTCCGACTGGCCCGTTTGCCTCCTCAAAACCGACTACCCAACCTGGATCGATACCGTAGCCACAGCGCTCAACGCGCTCAGCAAAGACGAGCAAGCCGCTATATGGGGCAAAAACGCGCAACGAATCTACAAATTAGCTCCGTAGCATTTCACTAAGCCAATCAAGTGGCTTTCCATCCGTAGCTCTAAACTAGCCAAAAATGGTGCCCGGGGGGGGACTTGAACCCCCACGTCCTTACGGACAACGGATTTTAAGTCCGCTGCGTCTACCGATTCCGCCACCCGGGCTTCAGGTTTAGGAGAGAGCGGGAAGAAAATATGGCCAGCTCCGAAAACTCAAGATTGAAAAGGTGGCTGAACGACGATTGCGTGAATTTTCGAGCGCTGGGTAAGTTTCTTTCTGCCGCTTGTTCTTTTGCCCTCAAAAGAGGGCCGGGCTGATTCTTCATTTAAGCTCCGCTGCGGCCTCGGCGTGCCCGGCCCTACCATACGATAGAAAGAAACACACTCTGACGCGTTCCTATGCTCTCAATTGATATTGCCTTGGTCGCTTTCTCTTCGATAAGAGCTGCGACGTGGGGAATCCAAAGCTCGCTGGTCCATCCACCTTCGATGATGCGACCGCTACTTATCGTATTCGCGGAGCTGGGGCGAACATGTGTCTACGTTTGTTCTCACGCGGAAGGGGCGATGGAAACTGCGATTTTTCAAAACGTCAAAATAGTGGTTCCCGGGTCATTCAGCTCTACCGAATAGGCCGGAAAGCAATTCTTGCGATTTTGGGCTCTTCGTATCAGTTTCAGCTCAAACTTCGCCTTTTCTCGGGTATTTGAGCCCCGAATTTCAATGTCCTCGCCACATACATTCGATCGTTCACCCGCTTCTTCTGCCTTCTCGGAAGAGGAACGACAAGCGGCGAGCCTGATTATCGCCCGCTTTCGCAAGGCGCTCGATACGACTTTGGGAATCTCCGAATGGCAGGAGGGGATTCGGATGTGCGTCGAGGAGCTTGAGCTACCCAATCAGCGCCAAGGGATTAGTTTCGTGCAAGCGGTGCTGTCGCTCCCACTCGAATCCAAACGCGACCTCGTAAAACGCCTCTTCGAATCGCAACCCATTCGCCTAAGACGACGATCGGCTGAAGCGTTGTTGAGCATCTGGGGGATTGCGGCGCAAAATCGATACAACGCTATTCTAACGCTTTCTCAATGGGATGACTTGAAACGTGGGTTTTCATTGAAACTCGCAGCTGGGTACCGCTCTTATAAAAATGCCCAAGCATCGCTTTATCAGAGTTACGAATACATCGCCAAACAGTCTGCGAAAGAACTTTGCCTGGACGGCAACAAACGCGACGACTGTCAGCAAGAGGCGGCGTGCGGCCTTCTCCAAGCAATCGATCGCATCGAGCCAGGGCGTCCATTTGCAAGCTATGCGTTTCAGTGGACCCGGCGACGAGTGCGAAATTTTTTGATGAAAAACAGCCTTCCGATATCCGCGCCGATCAATTTGATCTCGGAGGCATCTCGAACCAACGAAAATTCGAGTACTCAAACATTAGATACAAGAAACCTCGCTCTCGCCCTTAGAAACCTGCAAAAGCCGGCCATCGAGTTCACTGACGAAAATTGGGCGACTGCGACCTGCGAAGCTCAGAACGAGAACGAAGCCCATTGCCCAATCGAAGTTGCTTCGAAGCGCGAACTCGTCGAGCAACTGGAGGCGGCCCTGCTCCAATTAAGCGCTAAGCAACGCGAAGTGTTGGCACTTCGGTTCGGTCTGTTGAACCGGGAGGTAGTCGACACCTTGCAAGGCATCGCCCGTGTCACCGGAATTTCCCGACAACAAGTCGCTCGTCGCGAAAAGCGCGCGCTTTCCAAGCTTGAAAGTCTGTTCTCTCCTTTTCAAAGCGAACTGGCGTAAATCGCGTTTCGATTGACTGAATGAGCAAGGAACGCATTGGCATATTCGGAGGCAGCTTCGATCCGATACACATCGGACATCTTATAATAGCATCGGACGCCGCCGAACAAATGGCGCTGGATCGCGTCCTTTTCATTCCAGCTGCCCAAGCGCCGCTCAAACCGAATGCTCCTGAAGCGACAGCGAACGATCGCGCTGAGATGACGCGCCTTGCGATCGAGGCCGATCCGAGATTCGAAGTACGCCGATTTGAAATCGACCGCGGCGGAACGAGTTTTTCGATCGATACCGCCGAAGAAATCACCAGAGAGTTCTCGGAGGCTGAGCTATTTTGGATTATCGGCGGCGACCAGGCCCGGCAGCTTGACCAGTGGAATCGAATCGACGAGCTAGCGAAGCTTGTGGAATTCATTTGCTTGGAACGGGACGCTTCCTTCGTCCGACCAGACGATCTACCGGAGAGCGTGGTTATCCATCCGAGAGCCATGAGGCGGCTCGACATCAGCTCCACCGAGGCGCGAGAGCGCTTGAAAAGCGGTCAGGTCTCCAAGTACTTCTTGCCAGAGCCCGTCTTTCGTTACATCAAGACGCGAAATCTCTATCAGGACAATCGGAACGCATCATGAATCAGTTCAAAGAACTCACTCCAGAATATAAGCAGCTAATCAAAGTCTGCTGCAAAGCGCTGGACGACACCAAGGCGGATGACATCGCGATCCTCAACGTGAGCGCCCAATCCTCGCTCACTAATTTCCTGATTCTGGCGACTGCCAATTCAAATCCGCATTTGAAAGCTCTCAAACGCGATCTGGATCACGCCCTCAAGGAACATAAGGTTAAGGTCCTCGGCGTCGAAGAAGGCAGGGATACTGGTTGGTCTGTCGTCGATGCCTTTGACGTGATGATTCATCTTTTCACGCCGGAAATGCGCGAGACTTACTCGCTAGAGACGCTCTGGAAAGACGCTTTGCCTGTTTCAGCGGAAGATCTGCTGTCCGAGAAAGCCGATTGATTCGGTATTCGAATCTCCTTCTCGGATCGACTCGTAGCTGATTGCTAGAAGTCAAAACCAACCGAACTCACTAGACGCTGATCCTCTCGGCGATCCTTCGGCTGGGAACGATCGTATTCCAATTGATAGCGTACGGACATGTGCAGCGAATCGGTTATTTTGCTGACCACACCGGTTTGAAATTGGATTTCGTATTGGTTGGAATCCTCGGGTGGCAGGGCAATGCTGAATTCCTGAGTTATCCTGAAGCGTTGGTTTAACCGGTAGTCGATATCCTCGAAAAGATCTACTAGATAGGTCGTGCGATTGCCGCGCCTGTCGTCACGATAACGGCCATTCAGTCCCATACCGGTAGATAGCTTGAAATTCTTCTCGTTGATAAAACGATAACCCAAGCCGAATTTTTGCTCCAAGCTCAAATTGATCTCCTTGATCGCATCCGTACTGTAAAGCGTATCCGACTGGTAGAATACGCCCGGGGCGATGTCGCTTCTCCAACGAAAGCTGGATAAGGAGCGATCGCTCGTTTTCTCCCCATCGCTCACGCCGTAGTACTTTTGAGCGAGGAAGCGATAGTCGTTTTTCTCGATCCGTCGCCGCATATTGTAGCGAAGCGAGAAGTCTTGTCGGTTCTTTCGACCACTTTGATTATTCATCCCGAATTCGAATTCCTTGCTCCAAGGTTCGAAGGTCAGAGCGTGAATGAACGTCCGTCCCCAGGACCTGCTTGGCTCGGATCCGGCGGCTTCGCCATTTTCGCTACCTTCGGCATCCGATTCCTTCTTTTCTCTCACAACGAGGCGATCCAGCTTCTTCATGCTCGATTTGGGAATATCGATATCGCCCAGCAATGTGTGCTGAATGACGACTACATCCCCTTCGACGATCAGCAGGCCCCTCAAAATGTCTCCGTTTTTAAGAGAGATTTTTACCTCTTGGGCAAAGGCAGATTGCCCCAACGCCCCAAGCGCCAGTGCCAATGCTAGAATAGCTCGTTTCACCTGTATCATGGTATCTATTACTTATCCCCAATACGAGGATTGCCTCTAGGCGGATGCGTAATCTTTGAGCAAGGGCAACGCTATTTCCCTGATTTCGTAAAAATTCCGTTCAGAAACTGAATTTGCAAACACTCATTCAAAAAATTGCAGCCCACGTCTAAAGCGTCCTCTGGGCTATCCGTTGAAAGAGTAGTTCGTATCCTTTATTCAAAACAAACAAACAATAGGAATAATATTATGCATAAAAATACATCTAAAAAGGGATTTACCCTCGTTGAAATCATGATCGTTGTTGTAATCATTGGCCTCTTGGCTGCGATGGCTATCCCTGCCTTCCAGAAGGTACGTGAAAGCTCACGTGGCAGCGCCATGGACAATGATGCTCGTCAGCTCGCATCAGCTGCTCAGCAGTACATGTTGGAAAACAACTTGACGACTGTTACTGCTACTCTCGCCACGGCGACTGGCTTAATTA
>JAPKDW010000199.1 GCA_028822375.1 Opitutaceae bacterium
GAGAATACGAGTCGGGACGCCTCGTACCACCCTAGCTCAAAAAGCATTGAAGGTGGAGCAAGGCCTCCGGACTTGCTTTATAAGCCGAAGCAAGCAGCGGGTATTCAACCCGCTCCGAATAAAGCGTGGCTTAGATTCGTATAACGTGAATTTGAGAGAGTCCATTGCAGCTTAGTATGAGTAGTTTGGTTACTCAGTTGGTGGTGCCGTTAAGTTACTTTTGAGGGGCTGACCCCTCGGTTGTTTCTTCTGGTGGGTTTTCGGCCTATCTCCTGCCGATTAGCAGGTGATTTCTTCGTAGCGGGAGCTGCTGTCTGCATCGGGTGAAGCTTTCGATACAAGAACAGCCACAGCGAAGGCTAGGATAAAGCCTGGGATCATTTCGTACAAGCCAAGTACGCCACTAAGCAGCCCGCCATCGCTTGGAGCGACCCAATCTGATAGTAACGGCCAAATGATAACGACAAGCGCTCCGGTGAGCATCGACACGATGGCCCCGACTCGACTAATGCCCCTCCAGTAGAGGGAAAGGATTATGACGGGTCCAAAGGCGCAACCAAAGCCAGCCCACGCGTAACTGACCAGTTGCAATACCTGAGAATCTCGATCCAAAGCCAAAAGCAAGCCCACGACGGCAACGACGCCCACCGATGCGCGGCCCAGCCACACATAGGCTTTCTCGCTGAGTTTCAGCTTCAATCCACGCTTAGCCAAGTCCTCCGTGATGGCGCTCGAACAAACGAGTAGCTGGGAATCGATGGTGCTCATGATCGCGGACATGATCGCTGCGATAAATACGCCTGCCACCCAAGGGTTCAACAAGGCTTTGTTAAGCAATATGAAAACCGTTTCTGGATTATCCAATGGCGTATCCGCATAAAACGCACGTCCCGAAAGGCCCACAGCGGCCGCGCCTGCTAAAGCGACCAGCATCCAACCCATCGCGATTCGCCGTGCTGTTGGCACCGCAGAAGGCGATGAAATAGCCATAAAGCGGACGAGGATATGCGGTTGCCCGAAATAGCCCAAGCCCCAGGCTAGCAAAGAGGCTAGGCCAAAAGAAGTCATGCCCGACAAGGGCGACAGCAGCCCGGGGTCAAGGTCGAGTAACACGGCCTTCGTCTCCGATATGCCTCCAAGTTCGCTTAAAGCGACTACAGGCAGTAATACCAATGCAACCAGCATGAGGCATCCCTGTACGAAGTCTGTCCAGCAGACTGCGAGAAAACCGCCGATAAACGTATAGGAGACAATAACGCCCGCACCGATGAAAAGTGCCGCCCGGTATTCCAGGCCAAAAACCTTTTCGAAAAGAATAGCCCCCCCCACGAGCCCAGCGCCCACGTAAAATGTGAAAAAGACCAAGGTTAGGATTGCGGCGGTGAGTCGAATGAGCCCCGACTTATCTTTGAATCGATATTCTAAATATTCGGGGATCGTTATCGCGTCCCCCGCCAGTTCCGTTGCCTTGCGAAGGGGCGCAGCTACCAGCAGCCAATTCAGATACGCCCCGGCTACCAAGCCGACTCCGATCCAAACCTGTCCGATCCCCGCGGCGTAAATCGCCCCCGGCAAGCCTAGTAAAAGCCACCCACTCATATCGGAGGCTCCTACGCTTAAGGCGGTCACGGATGGTCCAAGCGAACGGCCGCCCAGAACGTAGTCGTCCAACGAGTTCGTCATCCGATAGGCAAAAAAGCCGATCACGAGCATCGCGACGAGATAGGATCCAAAGGTTATGATAATGGGCAGATCGATAGTCATAGCTGCATAGACTTCCATCGGAAATGTTTCATTCCGAGCCCAAAGGTTAAACTTTTTCGCAGTAGAGTGATCTTAAACATGACTTTATGGCCCTCAAAGCTCAAGTCGATGTGTTTCACATTCCCGACGATAAGCGTTTCTAATTATAACTATTGTTGATAGGTTCAATCTGTTGAAACAATTTTTTCTATTCTTGAATCCCTCTTTTTCCTCCTCCCAATTCAGACAATTCGTCCATAATAGGCACAAAATCTCCCTCTCTGATTATCCATTTATCCAATTCTATTCGCAGCTTCTTTTCTATTTCCTTTGTTTCGGAATTTCCCCAAAGGTTTTCTAATTGGAATGGGTCGTTTCTCAAATCATAAAATTCCACGATGGGTCGTGGATTTTGAAAATACAGCTTGCGATGTTGTTCGCTTAACATGTCTACATCTTGTTGCATCTTTTTCCAAACATCTTTGTCTCCCATATAGCAAGGGGCATAGGGTCTGTCGGGTAAAACATTATATATGAATTGATAGTTTTCTGATATAACGGTGCGAATGAGGTCAAAACCATCGGCTCGTGTCAGATAACCGCCTTGCCAACTTCTCTCAGCGAAAACATATTCTCGCTCTTCCAAACGCTCTCTATAACCTTTAGAAACAGTTATGAAGAATGAAAATCGAAACCACTCACGAAGGAATTTTGCCATTCAATGCATACTGAATTTACAACCAAAAGAATAATGGCCAACCGGGGCCATTCAACATCTAGTCGATGGCTCTTGGTAATCGCCTTGGGGGTTTCTATTTTGGCTGCTTGCAACAAGGAGGCTACGTCCGATCAAGCTTACTTACTTAAAAAGGTTTCAGTTCCTAAGCGATTCCTGACCGAAGGTCCGGAAGGAATCGTATTTGGAGGAGACATCCGCGTCGGAGATCTGAGCGGAAACCAACAATTGGATTTCCTAGTCTATCGATCTGAGGATGATGCCCACGATGGAGGCGGCATGAAGCCCTGTTTCCTGGGTGCCTTTGATATCGATGGAAACATCCTATGGCAACACGGTGAAGGTGGCTCGCAACCATCCCGTCCAGGACCGGTGGCAATTCACGATATAGACGGAGATGGCGACACCGAAGTGATCCACTTTTGGCTGAACTCTGAGATCGATTGCCCTCCGACGAGCATGAGGAATGTCGTCATCCAGATTCGCGATGGCAAAACCGGAGTCGTAGAAAAGGAATCAACACCAGATGAATTGATGACTGCCGAAGGCCAAGGAGCTAACTGGGTACACCAACGATTACTCATTTGCAACCTCCGTGGGACTGACTCACCTAGAGACTTCATCGTAAAACTGGGCAAGAAGATTCTGGCGTTCGATGAGGACCTGAAGGTTCTTTGGACATACATCAATCCCTGGGATGAATACACCAAGTGCCCGGCCTATATTCCTTCAGTGGGTGACATCGATGAAGATGGGAAAGACGAAATCAACGGAGGTTATTTCCTGCTCGATGACGATGGATCTGTGATGTGGGAAGAACAACTGGGCCACAACATGGACTCTGTTACGATTGCACCCTGGGATGAAGGCAACATGCGCGCCTTTGGCTCTGGCTTTGGTCATGTCGTAGACGAAACGGGCAACATCCTTTTGAAGCTCGGTGAAAAGCTCGTTCCTCATGGACAAGAGCTTCGTGTCGCTCAATTCGATCCAACGGTCCCAGGTCCGCAGATGGCCATTCGTTACGAAGGACATAAACCGCCAGTGATGATAGTTGACGTGAATGGGAATGTAATTCGCAGATTCAATCTCAACAAAAGCCCCAACAACACTGGCATGGAGGCAATATTCTGGAACGGTCCTAAAAAACCAGCCCTGCTCTATAACGGAGGTCTACTATGGAAAGGTGATGGAACGATGTTTGCAGAACTACCTGACCTTCCACCTCCACAAGGCACCAAACGCCGGGGCTGGTATCATTGTGTACCAGCTGATCTATCCAACGACGAAGGAGAAGAAGTCATCATATATAATCCTTGGGATTCTTTTATATCTATCTATGGACAACATACTTTCAACAGATGGAAAAGCTATGAAGCCACACCACGTCAGTATAATGTGAGACTAATGGATTAGTCCCTTTGAGATATCACCCATGCGATGTACTCGTCCCACAGGCAACCGAGCTTCGGGACGGGGATGACCTGTCTAATATTAAAAGCCATAATCAAAACTATACCATCGGCCGATATAAACAGGATTTATGTAATCGGCCAATCGATGGGAGGCCATGGAATTAAAGCATCCCCAGGGCGCGCCCTTGACCTGTCGGTCAACTGTCGCTCTGCGCCAGCGAGGTATTTTGAGAGATTGAGAATACGAGTCGGGACGCCTCGTACCACCCCCAGCAAACCGGCTCTCTGATATATTCGTTTAGGTCTTCGTCATTGGTTACGTGCATATTCTTCGAATTCCATTCTACCGTTTTCTCGGCGAGAAAACCGTCTAAAAAGCTTCAATGAACGTTTTTGAACAGGTTTTGAATCGCAGCGAAAGACATTAAATTGGTTATCAGTCATCCAAAAAATAATTTCACTCGTAAATTACGTTTAACTGACAAGTTTGCGAAATTGAAAATGAAATACCGACACATACTGATCCTAGTCGCATTGGTGAATTTTTATCATGCATCTCAAGGCCAAGATGGCCCTCCCGAAGGTTGGGTATCCAGCGTTAGCAGCGGCTACTTACACCAGTCGAATAGCGACTTGGACAATGGAGGCGGATTTGGTCTCGATCAGGCTACAGTTCAGTATGACCTTAGCAGATTTCAGGCGGATGGAAACTCTTACGGTTTCTCAACCAGCTACACGGTATGGGGATATGATTTTTCAAATTCACCCGGAGTCGGAGCAGCTCCATGGGGTGATATAAACATGTTAGATTTCGGGGTACCGCTGAGATACAAGCTTGATAACGGCTGGAGGGTGTTTGCGGTTCCATCAATACGCTCCACCTTCGAAGACAATGCCAGCTTCTCTGACGGATTGACTTATGGTGGCATCTTTGGCGCTTCCTATGAAGTGAGTGATCGATTGACCATTGGTCCTGGGCTCGGTGCTTCTTCATCAATTGAAGAGAGCATGAACTTCTTTCCCATTATTTTAATTAATTGGGAATTGAACGATTGCTGGTCGGTCGAAACCGGTCGCGGGCTCGGTGCAACTTTGGGGCCGGGAGTGTTCATGAACTACGATCCTGACAAAAAATGGCGTATCCAATTCGGCAGTCGTTACGAGTCATTGCGGTTCCGCCTTAATGATGAGGGTATTGCTCCCGGAGGAGCCGCTGAGGACAAGAACGTTTCTTTCTTCACAGGAGCCCGCTACTCGCCCAACCCAGGCATGCAGTTCTCCATCTACGGTGGTTTGAAATTTTTCGGGTCACTAACGATCGACGATAATACGGGCGCTGAGGTATCCCGGGAAGATTACGATGGTGCCTTTATTGGCGGATTCATGGCCAAGTTTTTCTTTAAGTAGATTAATTCTCCAAATGATGGCGCTAAGAGATCAATCCAACGATGATTACATAGAACCGTACGTATGGTCCGGCATCGGCAGAGCCCGCTCAGGCTGCGCAGCGTAATCGTCGGCGACCCGGATCAAGTCTACGCGAAGCTGCAGCGGTACGTCGACCTTGGCATTCGCCCATTTATATTCTCCGGCTATCCCCACAGACACGCATGCATGCAGAAGCATCCGAGGCGCGTTTGACAACGATGACTGCCTCCACAGGATCCGCTCTACGCTGCCGCCATACATGAATATTCCCTTCGACAATACCTACGCTCAGTTACCTGAACGCTTTTTCGCCAAGCAGGCGCCAGTTCAGGTTCCCGATCCGAAGCTCGTTCGCATCAATCGCGAACTAGCAACAACACTCTCCATTAACCTCGAATGGCTAGAGTCTGCCGACGGCGTTTCAATGCTTGCTGGCAACACCATCGCCGAAGGATCCGAGCCCATCGCCCAAGCTTATGCGGGGCATCAATTCGGTGGCTTTTCAGCGCAACTCGGCGACGGACGCGCCATCTTACTCGGCGAAATAGTCGACTCGAATGGAGCCCGCAAGGACCTGCAACTAAAAGGTTCTGGACGAACGATATTCTCTCGTGGCGGCGATGGTAAAGCGGCCCTTGGTCCTGTTATTCGTGAATACATCGTGAGCGAAGCCATGGCCGCCCTGGGCGTTCCCACAACTCGAGCCCTAGCGGCAGTCACTACTGGCGAGAAAGTCCTGCGCCAAGAAGGCCCGCTCCCAGGTGGAGTTTTCGCGCGAGTCGCCTCAAGCCACATTCGCGTAGGAACCTATCAATATTTCCTAGCCCGTAACGACAACGATGCCCTTCGATTCCTAGCCGATCACACGATCGCCCGTCACTTTCCAGACGCTGCCGAAAACGAAAACCCGTACGCGGCCCTACTCGACTCAGCCATCACTGCTCAAGCCAGCCTCATCGCCCACTGGATGTCTCTCGGCTTCATCCATGGAGTGATGAATACAGACAACACTGCCATTTCCGGCGAAACAATCGACTATGGACCCTGCGCCTTCATGGACACCTTTCATCCACAAAAGACCTTCAGCTCCATCGATACCGGAGGGCGCTATGCCTGGGGCAATCAAGCCGACATCGGGCTCTGGAACCTAACCCGTTTCGCTGAAACGCTGCTTCCTCTCATATCCGAAGACTCCGACAAAGCGATCGAGATCGCCGAAGCCTCGCTTGCTCGATTCCCGGAACAATTCAACAGTCAGTACGTAAGCCGATTTCGCGCAAAAATCGGCCTACCAGCCGAAGCCCCAATGCCCCTCATTCAAGAAACCCTAGATCTCCTAGCTTCCCAAAAAGTCGATTTCACGCTCTTCTTTCGTCACCTTACCAAGGTCGCAGCTGGAGATAGCCCTGAGACGATAACGTCGCTTTTCTCAGACAAAGAACCCTTCGAGCAATGGTTTGCCAAATGGCGCAACGAAGCCGATCCCGCGAATTGCCTGGCCAATATGCGTGCCTCAAATCCAATTTTAATCCCACGTAACCACCGCGTCGAAGAAGCCATCCAAAGTGCCTACAACGGCGACTACGCTCCGTTTCATTGTCTAGTTGAAGCGCTCGCTAAGCCCTACTCGGAGCAAGCTGAATACGCCGACCTTGAAAAACCCCCACTACCCGAAGAAGTCGTTTGCGAAACTTTCTGCGGCACCTGAGTAAATCCTAAATTGATTCAAGCAATCTTGACATGATGTAGGGGCGTCGTTTGCGGCGACCGTGTGGGTTGAGTTTTGGCAACTTCTGCAGTCGCCGCAAGCGAGGCCCCTACATGAAAACACAAAACCAGATTAACGTTAAGCCCAGCCAGCACCGCTATATCTTCTATGAGCAGTTGACGTTCTCAGCTATTGAGTGTTTACTACGTCACGTTTTCCCACTCGAAATATCGAAAACTCAATCCTCTAACACTATGATCCGATTTAGAACCTTGTCAGTCACACTCCTAGCGAGTCTCTTAATATCAGCCTCCTTCGGGGCTATATATATCAAAATCGCCGGTATCGAAGGTGATTCGAAAAGCGCCAAACACAAAGGATGGATCGACGTACTGTCCATATCCGGACTTTCGATTCCCCAGGATAAAGCCTCTGGTTTGCCTACCGGGAAACGCCAGCATAAGCCGCTCACCATTACAAAGCGAATCGACAAAGCCACGCCGCTACTGGCCAAGGCTGGTGGGACTTCAGGAAACCCAAGCTTCCCGACTCGTATCGCCGTTGAGCAAAATGGCGTATCTTACGATCTAACCGGAGTAAAAGTCACCAGCTCCAAAAAAGTGGCCGACAACGAAGTGCTCACTTTAAGCTACCAATCGATTTCCAAATCAACCGGCAGCACAAGAGGAATCGACTACAATTCATCTCGCTCAAACAAAACGGGAAGATCTGCCAGAGCCGCTCCCAAGCCTCCAGCGAACCATAATACCACTCGATCGAAATAGTCGTCGGGTACATTTGGATACAGAAAATTTCGCTAATTCATGGTAGCGCAGGCATCTTGCCTGTGAAGAAACAGGCTAGAAGCCTGTGCGCCTTTCACCAAAGCTCTCTTCAGCGAAGAGAGCTTTTTCGCGTCCATACCCCTCGTCCATTTAAAACGACTGACGCATTTTATTGCCAGACGGTCACTTAACTCTAGAAACCGCATCATGACTGATTCCCCAAAACCTTCCATCGGATTTATCGGCCTGGGCCTCATGGGCTCCGCAATGGTCGAACGCCTACAATCGCTCGGCTACGCACTGACCGTTATAGCCCACCGAAAGCGCGAAGCCATCGACGCCGCTGTCGCTCGAGGAGCTAGCGAAGCTAAGACGCCCGGAGAACTCGCTCAGGCTAGTGACATCGTCATGTTATGCGTGGATACCTCCGCCTCAGTCGAGGCCAACATGAACGGACCTGACGGCATCATAGAAAACATTCGTTCAGGCAGTCTGGTCATTGACTTTGGCACGTCCA